>DASXCO010000136.1 GCA_036491125.1 Acidimicrobiales bacterium
GAATCACCTGCCCTCCGGGAGGGAACTGCGCGACGTCGCTCTGCCGGGCGGCTATGGCGAGGTCGGGTTTGACGGCGCAGGTTTCGGGCTCACGGTGGCCGTCGGGCTCGGGCCGGCGCGCTCGGGGGGCGTCGGACCCCCCGGTGATTTCATGTGGGGCGGTGCCGCCTCCACGATCTTCTGGATCGACCCGACCGAAGATCTGTTCGTCGTCTTCATGACTCAGCTCATGCCGTCGGCGACATTCGACTTCCGCAGCCAGCTTCGGGCCCTCACGTACGGAGCCGTCTCGGACTGAATTGATCGGAGACGGCGGACTTCCGGTGACGGGAGTCAGGGCTCGATGGTGAGGTTCTTGATGAGCCCTCCCTCCAGGGTGAACTGGAAGCGGAGGTCGACCTCACCACCAGGGAAGTCTCCTTCCAGGTGATTGGTCACGACATAGCACGAGAGGTCGGTCCGGTCAGCCGAGATGAGCTCAACGGTGTACGTGTACTTGGTCGCCACCTCGGTCATCCAGTTCTCAGTGGCCTTCGCGCCCGTGTAAGTCTTACCCTCGTCGATGACCACGGCGTCGGCCGCGAAGGCGCTGAGTGCCCTGGGTGTGTCCTTGACCTGGCGGGCGTCCAGGTAGCGGGTGATCGCCTCGGGCAGCTCGGCGGGGTCAATCGCTTCAGTCTGTTGTCGGTCGTTCATCGGCTTCTCCTGAGGCTGCCCGATGCAGTGGGGCCTGGTGCTCGCGGGCGGTCACGCGACTCGGTTCGTGTATACGCTGACTCCGCTCGGTACTTCGTTCACCATGAAGCCTCCCCCAGGGGGAGAGTCAAGTCCCTTCGGCCATCTGCTCGGCGTGCCCGGCGATCGGTTGACACTCCTTGGAGGGGAAGGTTCACACTGCAGTGATGCCTGCGACGCTGACCATCGGGGACTTCTCCCGGATCACGCACCTCAGCGTGAAGACGCTGCGCAGGTACCACGAGGTCGGGCTGCTCGAGCCCGCCGAGGTTGACCCCCAGACTGGCTACCGCTACTACGCTGCCGCCCAAGTACCCACGGCCCAGGTGATTCACCGGTTTCGCGAGCTGGGGATGCCGGTGCGTGAGGTCGCGGACGTGGTTGCCACCAACGACCCTGAGGCACGCGCTGCTTTGATCGCCCAACATCTCGGGCGGCTCGAGAATCAGCTCGATCAGCAAAGGGCTGCTGTGTCGTCCCTCCGTCGCCTGCTCCAACCCGACCCTCCCCCTATGGACGTCGAGCTTCGACGAGTGGAGGCGACCACTGTCGCGGCTGTGGTTGCCACGGTAGAGCTGGACGAGATTCTGGCCTGGTACGGCGAGGCCATGGGTGCGCTCGATCGGACCCTCGGAGCCGCCGGGGTGAGTTCGGTCGGTCCTCCCGGCGGTCTGTACGACAACAAGCTGTTCACCGAGGACCGGGGCGAGGCCGTCGTCTATATTCCGGTCGCAGATGCCCCCAGGCTGGGACGCGTCCGGCCGTTCGTCATTCCCGCCGCAGATCTGGCCATCACCGTGCACCGCGGCTCGCACGACGACATCGACGTCTCGTATGGGGCCTTGGGTACCTACGTCAGCGAACACGCCCTTGGCGTGGCCGGGCCCGTCCACGAGATCTACCTGATCGGGCCGCGCGACACCGACGAAAGGAGTTCATGGCGCACCGAGATCGGCTGGCCGGTCTTCCGCACTTCCGCCAAGTGAGCACTTCAGTGCCTACGGCCCAGCATCCGGGCGTCGGGCGCGAGCCCAACTCAGACCCGCTACCCGAGGCTGATCGTGTGGCTGCCGGTGGGTACCGGCACGGCAATCTGGCCCGACGCGGAGACGGTTCCCACTCGCACCCCGTCGAGACCCACCGGGAGGCCAGGTCCGGCGCGTAGGAGCGTCACCGTCACGGGCCCGTCGGTGGTCACGGGCAACGCTGCGCCCCTGCCAGCGGGGATGCCTGCCCGGACGATATCGACGCCGAGCGAGCCAACGTCGGACAGGCGCAGCGTGATCATGGGTCGGAGCGCGGGCTGGGCGCCGTAGACCCAGCTCTGCTCGGTGACCACGGCAGGGAAAGGGTCGCCGGGCGCCAGGACTCCGGTGCTGGTTACGGGCGTGATGGCCGGGTTGGGCAGGGCGGACGAGACGGCATCCAGCGTCGCGACGGTGCCAGGCGCCACAGTCCGACCTCGGGTGTCGCGTAGCCAGTACGCTCCCGTCGAACCGATCCCCAAGTCCGGGCGGTCCAAGTCCGGGTACCAGTCGTAGGTGACGTGGGCCGGATTGTCGACCCGAGGCGGTCCGCTCAGGTGAGCGGCCTGGTCGGAGAAGCCGTCAAAGAACGGGTACACGAGGTGGTCGGCAGCCGGGTACAGCTCGTAGCGGTAGCGATAGCCGAGCGACGCGAACTTCTGCATGTCGGGTATCTCGCCCGGGAGCGGCACCAGCTCGTCGGCGGCACCCTGACTGATCACGTACGGGAGGTTGCGGGCGCTGGGGATGACCGGGATGCTGTCGCCGTCGGTGCTGCAGTGGCCGGGGCCGGCAGCCCCGGCGGCGCCCGGGAACGCCCGGAGTCCACAGATGACCGGGCCCTCGAGCACGACGGCCTTGGCGAACAGGTCGGGATGGGCGAGGCCGATCTTGTACGTCCCCCAGCCGCCCATCGAGTACCCGGAGATTGCGGTGCGCTCGGGATCGAGCCGGTAGCCAGACGCCAGACGGTTCCACACCTCCCAGAAGTCCAGCTCCGCCTCGTCGAAGTACCACCCGTCCGTGCCCCGGCCAGCTGTGGTGGCGCAGATGGAATCGCGTTGCTGGCACGCCTCCTGCACGAACTTCGGGTCTAGGGAGCCGTACTGGTTCCAGTTCTCGTCCAGGGAGTGCAGGATCCAGGTGAGCGGGAGAGGCTTCGAAGGCGTGTAGCCGGTGGGGACGTAGACCGCGTAGGGCTGCACCCGGTTGAGCAACCCGGGACGTAGGTCTTCTTGTCCATTGGGCATGAAATGGACGCCCTGGCCGAGCTCGATGGATGACACGTACCAGCGGTTGGTATAGCCAGTCGGCATCGGCTCACCGGTGGTCGTGTGCTGACCGAGGGCCCGCCAGTCGACTGTTGCGGCGAAGGGGCTGATGTCGCCGCTGGCCAAGGCGTTGGCTTGCCCGCTGTCCATCCAATAGTTGTTGACCTCGGGCTCCTGGGTGTAGGCACGGAAGCCGACGTCGTACACCGCCGGTTCACCGGGCAGGGCGCCGTTGCTCGGGGTGACCGGCTCGAAGCCGTTGCCGCTCGGATTGGCGAGGCCTGCGACGAGGCGCACGTTCCACGTGCCGGCCGGATCCATGAGCGAGCGGGGCACGAATACCGTGAACGAACGGGCGCGGGTGTCGACGCTCGATCCGGACAACGCCGTTCGCGCACCGCTGGCCACGTTGATCAGCCACGCCCCCTTGGCCGAGACGAGGAGTGCCTTGTCGATCCCGGGCGAACGGACTCCCGCTCCCGCCGGCCACGCGCTGCCTCCGGTGGTCGCCGAGTTGTCGGTGTCGAGGGCGAACTCGGCGATAGGAATATTGGGGTCGTTGAGGGTGGTCCAGTCGACCCGCCACCAGCTGCCGGCGGCGGTCAATCCGACCGCGGTACGAAAGATGTTGGCCCCGTTGCCAGCGGCGGGGCCATCAGGGTAGCGGTAGGTCCCGACCGACGAGGCCAGGGGAGCCTCCGTCCCCGCCCCCGGGAGGCCCCTGGCACCGTGGTCGTCGTAGAGAAAGCCCGTCCATTCGAAGGCTCCGTCCATCAACCGGCCGGTGCCGTCGGTGTGTGAGAAGCGGTCGGGGAAGGGCCAGTTCTTCGGCGCGGGGAGGGACGGTTCGGGTCGGTACGCGGCGGGGGGCATCCCTCCGGAAAGGCCGGTGGGGACGGCGGCGGTGTTGGGCGGTTTGCTGGTGGCCTGGGCTGGGGGAGCTGCCAGGCAAGCGCTGAGGGCGGCGATGGCTGCGACGGCTACAGGGCGGCGGACGCAACGACGCACGCGAGTAGGTTCGCCGGGGCATGTCCGATTCCTGCACAGTCACTGACGCCTACCTGGTCAGCGTGCTTCAGAACCTCCAAGGGTGGACTGAGGCGACGTGGCGTCGGCGATTCCGAACCCGAGGACAGTGTTCGGCTGCCTGCTCAAGTCTGAGAAGCTGCGCCGGTAGGTCGTCAATTGGCAGAGTTCCATCCGAATCGGAATCCCCAGGAGCCACGCACCATGAGCCAACTGTCCATCGCTGACCTGTTCTCCGTCGCCGGCAAGACCGTGCTCGTCACCGGCGGATCACGGGGGATCGGCGAGATGATCGCCGCCGGGTTCCTCGCCAACGACGCCACGGTCTACATCAGCTCACGCAAGGCTGACGTCTGCGACGCCACCGCCGCCCGGCTCAGCGAGTCCCACAACAACCGCTGCACGTCGATCCCCGCCGACCTGTCCCGTCTCGAAGACGTCGACAGGCTCAGCGAAGCGGTCCGCGGTCGGGAAGAGCACCTCGACGTCCTTGTCAACAACGCCGGTGCCTCGTGGGGAGCACCGGTGGACGAATTTCCCGAGAACGGGTGGGACAAGGTGATGGACACCAACGTCAAGGGCGTGTTCTTCCTCACGCAGCGACTTCTCCCGCTGCTCCAGGCCGCCGCGACGCCGGAGTCGCCCGCCCGCGTGATCAACATTGGATCGATCGACGGCATCCGGAACCCGGCGTTCGAGAACTACTCCTATGGGCCGTCGAAGGCCGCTGTCCACGCCCTCACGCGCCAGCTCGCCGCCACCCTTGTCAAGCGCAACATCCTCGTCAACGCCATCGCCCCCGGACCGTTTCCGACGTGGATGCTCAGCACCGGCGTGGGAACCGGCGGCGACGTCGAAGCAACCGACTGGGAAGCGGTCGGCGCGGCCGTGCCCCGCGGGCGCGTCGGGACGCCCGAGGACATCGCCGGAACGGCTCTGTTCCTTGCTTCCCGAGCAGGCGCGTTCACCGTTGGCGAGATCATCACCTGCGACGGCGGCATCGTCGTCGCCTGACCGGAGCTAATCTCAAGATGAGCGTCGGCTGCACGTCGGTGTCTTCGGGAGCGTCATCTGTGCCATGACTCGTGCCCTGACGGAGGGAGCTGGCCGACCGCGGGGCTGGCTTCAGGTAGCGAGGGTGGCCCAGGGCCTGGAGTCGGGTAGCGGGGACCAGGTCCGTAGTCGAAGGTGATCGGCAGGTCCAACTTCGGAAGAGGAGCCCCGCTCGGAGGCCCAGGGTACACAGGCGCTGACGCCGGCGGTGGATCAGCCACAGTTGACACCGGCGGCGGCGCCGGGGCTCGATGTTGACCCAGGGCGCCTCTGAATCCGGCATTCATGAGCGCACCCGTCACCGCCACGGCGAACGCAAGAGGCAGGACGCTGACACGCCGAGGGCGCCGCTTGCCAAGAAACCCGGCGGTGCGGCTCAGGAGGGCACTAGCCGTGGCACCTGTCCACACCAAGAATGCAAGCAGTAGAGTCATATATACGTCCTCCCTTCGCGACGTACAAGGGGCTGACCGGCGGATCCGTTACGACAGCAAGCACCCCGACCAGCGGGAGTGGCCCACAAAGTCGATCTCGGCCAATCCCATGCGGGCGGAGATCCGACCAAGGCGTGGTCGACCGCCCAGCGACGGACGTCAGCTATGCGCCGGTCGCGACAACGATCGCCGCAAGCAGCATCACCACTGTCGGTATCCCAACAGCGAGCGAGTACCTAGCCGTCGCTGGGTACCGAACCGCGATACCGACGACTGGGTCAAACGGACCTGAGAATCCGAAACTGCCAGCTTGTTACGGGCTTAGCCATTTGCCGCGTCATCGCTGCACACCCCCTCAAATCCGGGTTCAGGATGGCCGGCTCGCTTCTGCCGTAATCAACTCATTATACCCAGGGAGCGGATCAGAACACAGACGCACTGGGCTGAGCGTGCTGCCCTCGTTTTGTCCTCGTTGAATTCGGGGTATCAATAACCCTGGCGGGCACTGGGAGGGCGCCCGCATGGGGCAGGGAGTGGGAGGGCAGATACAGGTGTCTGGCAACCCGTTCAAGTTGCACCGGTTTCTCAAGTTCGAATCGGCCCGTCCGGTGCTAGTCTTTGGGAACGGCATACAGGCGGAGCGAGCCAGATTGGCTTTCGCCACGTATTTCCATCTTGCGGGTCGCTCGGCGGAGCGTTTGCCAATGGGGGTATTGGGTGGCCGCAGCTGTCGGGCTAGCCATCTCGTTGAGTTGACTCGCTGGTAGAGCCTGGTTCTGAGGGTCTGGCTCTCCAAGGCCCACAGCCCCAATCGGGGATCTCCGGGCGCCTGCCCACGAGGAGGACGCAAACATGTTCTATTGGCTGCTCAAGACGGCGCTTACTCCCGTTCTGCGGCTCTTCTACCGGGTCCGCGTGAACGGCCTCCAACACGTCCCGGAGGCCGGTCCGGCCATCCTTGCCAGCAATCACCTGTCATTCTCGGACTCGATCTTCCTGCCTCTGGTGCTGCGACGTCGGATCACCTTCGCGGCCAAAGCCGAGTACTTCGAGAATCCGAGGACTGCCTGGATATTCCGGGCTCTGGGCCAGATCCCGGTCAAGCGAGGAGGGGGCGTCGCCGCGCAGCGGGCGCTCGACTCAGCCAAGGAGATCCTCGACGATGGCGGGCTCTTCGGCATCTATCCCGAGGGAACGCGCTCTCGTGACGGCCGCCTGCACAGAGGTCGGACAGGCGTCGCTCGTCTCGCCATGGAGTGCCGGGTCCCGGTGTTGGCGGTAGGCATGGTCGGCACCGCCGAACTTCAGCCTGTCGGCCGGACTCTCCCGCACGTCTTCAAGCCGGTCGAGGTCAACATCTCCCAGCCGGTCTGCCTCGACGACGATTCTCTTGAGCAGACGAGCAGTTCCCAGGCGCAACGAGAGATCACCGATGACATCATGTTGGCGGTGGGGCGCCAGTCGGGTCAGGAGTACCTTGCATAGATCGGGGAGCGGCGCAATAGTGAGCGGCTCCCACGGCAAGGCCGCTGTCACTGTCCCGTCGGGCCCGTCGATCACGCCGCCCGTGGTGACCAACGTCCCGGTATCACCACCTCTCGTGGTGGATCGCCTCACTCAGCGCCCGACGGTGTGCCCAGCGGTGGCGCTCGAGGTCGGGTGTTGCCTCCAGGTGGCTGACCGGTCCCACGCAGAGCCAAGCGACGGGGCGGATAGGACCTGGGATCCCGAGCAGCTGGGCGACAAAAGGCTCCCGGTAGAACGAGACCCACCCCACCCCGAGGCCCTCGGCGGTCGCCGAGAGCCATAGGTTCTGGATGGCCAGGCAGGTCGAGTACAGCCCGGCATCGTCGATTGCGTGACGTCCAAGCACGCCAGGCTGACCGCGCTCAGCGTCGTAGGTCACGACGATGGCGAGGCTCGATTCCAAGATGCCGTCGATCTTGATGTCTTTGAACACCAAGGCGCGGTCGGGGTCGAGGCTGGCCTCGAACTCCGCGCGCTCGGCTTGCACGTGCTCGGCAAACGCGTTCCGGGTGTCGGCGGCCTCGACGACGATGAAGTCCCAGGGCTGGGTTAGGCCGACGCTCGGCGCGGCATGGGCAGCTGCCAGCACGCGCTCCATGAGCGCTGCGGGGATCGGCTCGCCAGTGAACTGCCCTCGCACATCCCGACGTCGATGGATCGTCTCATAGAGGCCGGCCTTGCCATCCACAATGCTCCTCGGGACTCCTTTTCCGCGCCAACGTTGTTTCGCCGAGATGGTCTCAGCAGCGGGCACATCATTCTGTGAAGAGTGCCCGCGGTCGAGCAAACCAGGCCCGTCCTCGTCTGGGCGACCGACTTGGGGCGGATGCCGAAGGCGAGGGGGAGTTGAAGTGCGATGACAGCGCCCCGTATGCTCCGGCGCACTCTGGCCCGGATGAGGGAGGCACGTCCTCAGCTTCGATCTCGACGGGGGACCGTAGGAGGTGAAGTGGGAACCTTTGTCCTGGTGCATGGGGCAATGCATGGAGGTTGGTGCTGGCGTGGTGTGCGACAGCGTCTGAGCGCAGCCGGCCACGAGGTCCACACCCCCACACTCACCGGTCAGGGTGATCGGCGCCAGTCACTGACGCCCAACGTGGGCCTGGAGGCACACGTGACCGACTTGACGGATCTCCTCTGGTTCGAGGATCTGCGTGATGTCACGCTGGTCTTGCACAGCTACTCCGGGCTTCTTGCCGGGCCAGTCGCTGAGCGGGCCGGGGAGCGCCTGTCCGCTATCGTCGCCCTCGGCGCCCTCATTGCGAGGCCGGGACAGTCCATGCTCGAGATTGAACCGCCCCAGGTGGCCGCCCGGTATCGCCAATCGGTCGAGACCGATGGCAATGGATGGCTGCTTCGTGCGAGCCCCGCTTTTCTCGCCCAATGGGCAGTGCCCCAACTCCTCCACGAACTCGTTGGTCTACGCCTAACCGATTTTCCGCTCCGATGCCTGAGCGACCCGGCCGTCTTTGACCCCTCGGCTCTCGCCGCTCTGCCGCGTACGTATGTCTGGCACACCGACCCCCCGCTTGCCAACCTCGAAAGATCGAGGGCGGTCGCCCAGGCGGAAGGGTGGGAGCTTCGGGAGCTGCGATCGGGACACGACATGATGCTCGAGGCGCCGGAGGAGACGGCGGCTCTTCTTGAGGATCTGTGCGAGCAGGCCGCGGGCCGGTCGATGTCGTAATAGGACCGAGGTATCGCCGGCCGCGCGCCTCCGAGATCGCAGCGATCCGGTCACGACCTGAAGGGGTCAGAAAGTCGGTCGCGTTCGACATCGATGGCGATGGCCGCCGCTTGCGGGCCCGGAGGCGCGCTCCGAGCGCCTCCTACGCAACGCCGAGGGCGTTTGGTGCTGGGTTGGCCGGTCTTCGTGCGCTACCGGGTGGGACTCGCTAGCCTTCGACGGGCAGCGAGATCGCTGGATTTCAGGGGGGTCTATGCCGCCAGCAGCGCAGAACATCGTCCTCATCATGTCGGATCAGCACCGAGCCGACATGATGGGCTGTGCCGGTGACAAGACGGTTCTCACCCCGGCACTCGACTGGCTTGCGTCCGGCGGTGTGCGCTTCTCGCGGGTGTCGTGCCAGGGCCCGCTGTGCATGCCCGCACGGGCGTCCTTCATGACCGAGCGCTATGTTCGCGATCACGGCGTGTACACCAACTGGGCCCAGATCGCACCCGACAGCCCCACCTACGTCGGGGCTCTGCGGGCGGCCGGGTACCACACCACACTCTTGGGCAAGGCTCATCTCTATCGGGACGAGAACCTTCCCGCCGGCCACATCGACGACTTGGCCGGCCGCCTGGAGGCGCTCGGCTTCGCCGAGGTGGAGGAGACAGGCGACAAGTTCGTGCCGAACGTCCCGAACCGATATACGGACTTCCTGGCGGGACAAGGCCTGCTCGAGATCTACAAGCGCCACATCGCCGAACGCAGCTACCAGGGCGACAATGAGAGCGGGCAGAACGCCACCAAGAGCGTCCCCATGTGGGACTCGACGCCGTTACCGGTACCGCCCGACGCCTACATCGACACCTGGCACGGTGCGCAAGCGGTCCGCTGGATCGAGCAGTACGAGCGTGAGGACCCGTTCTTCTTCTTCGTCGGCTTCCCGGGCCCGCACGACCCGTGGGATGCCATAGCCGAGGCTGTCGGCAGGTACCGGGGAATCGAGATCTCGATGCCATTGTCGACGGTGCGTCCCGTGATCGAGGGAACTGGCCGCTACGGGGACCTGCTCAACTCGTTTCTCTGGCTGTCCGATTCCGAGACGATGACCGTAGATGCCGTCCGCGGCATGCGGCGCGCCTACTCTGCCGACATCACGGTCATCGACGATGCCATCGGACGCATCGTGGATGCCCTGGCTCGAACAGGCCGACTGGACGACACCTGGGTCATCTACACGAGCGACCACGGCGAGATGGCTGGCAGCCACTCGATGCTCTCCAAGTGCGTCCTCTACGAGCAGGCGGTTCGAGTGCCATTGATCGTCCGACCTCCGGGCGGATGCGCGCCACAAGTCATCGATACGCGGGTGGAGCATTTCGACACGGCCGCCACGGTCCGGGCCATCGCTGACGCTCCGCCCGTCCCGAACGGTGAAGGGCGCTCTCTGCTCGGGTGCCTGGAGGGGGAGGACCTCGAGCCTCGAGCCGTGTCGGTGAGCGAGAACTGGGGATTCGCCGCCTTCGAAACTGACCGCTACAAGCTCGTCGTCGATGAAGATGCGCTCGCGCCGTGCCAGCTCTTCGACTTGATCGAGGACCCGACCGAGGACCACAACCTGGCGTCCGACCCCCACTGCGCACCAGTGGTCGAGGAGCTCATGGAACTACACGTGCGGTCTTTCTTCGCATCGCCCCCAGCCCGTCCGCACCCGAGCATCTTCACCGGAGGCGCCTGGGACTAACGTGGTCATCGAGGGTACGAATGCGGCCGACCTCGTCATCGGGTGGGTCGTCTCGGGATCGACCTTCTGACCATCCGGGGGCAGCGCTGCGCAAAAGGCCCTGGTCGCAGGTCTTTTTCGAGCGTAAGGGGCTCAGTAATCCGCCGTGGCCGCCGGCCCCGATCGCCTTCCGCTCCCGCTCCGTCGTGCCGCGCCCACACGTGTGCATTCACGCAGCGGGGTAGCCATGGTGTGTTACCGTCCCGGTGAGAGGGGACGGGCCACGGCGGTCAGAGGCCCAAGGCCGATTCGAGGCGGGTACCCGGCGAGGTGGAGCCCAAGGTGCGTATCCAACGTTGGAAGGCTGGTGCAGGCGCGGCGGCGCTCGGTCTCGCGCTGTCAGCCTGCGGTACCGGGGTCCACGTCGTGGCCTCGAGCACCGCCAG
>DASXCO010000137.1 GCA_036491125.1 Acidimicrobiales bacterium
TTTCGACACAACCATCATGGCGCGGGCGTCATCCGGAAGCGACGAGAACCGAAGGCGCCCTATGTCGAGGACCGTGACCGAGCGTTGGCGATGCCGGACTCGATGATGGCCTGGAGCCCGGCGGAGCGCTGGGGTGCGGCCACCGATACTGCCCGCGAGAGGCCGGCCCACGGCTCCTCGTCGGGGTGGACGAGGCTCCGGATGCGGTCGAGGAAGGGACTCGCCGTGGGCGCGCTGATTCGCACGGGCGTCGAGTCGTGATTGCGTTGCTGGTTGTAGATCCGCAACGTGGCCACGTGCAGGTTCTCGTCGATCAGTACCGCGGCGGCGCCCTGCTGGACCTCGGGCTGGAGGGTGTCGACGACCCACCCCCCCGTGTTGTACACGTCGACCGCCCTTGGGTAGCCGGCATACGCGCACCTCGTCTCGTACGGCTTGTGGGTGTGACCGAACACGAAGCTGACTTGCTCGGGCACGCCTCCGCAGTCCGCTGCGATCTGCTGGGCGAGGGGGCCTTCCACGAGCTCGCTCAGGCCGCGAATCCCGGCTGGAGTGAGCTGCACGGGCGAGTCCAGCTGCGGCCGTGAGTCCGCTGACCGGCTCCGCTCGAGGCTGCCGACTCGGTTGGCGATGTGGCGGATGACCGCTCTGGCGGTCCAGCGCCGCGCGAACCTTGGGACGGTCCGCGACTTCATGGCCGAGACGGAGTCGGCAAGGTTCCGGCCCACCGCTTGGAGGGCCCGCTCGTCCTGCAACATGTCGTAGAGAAGGCCCACGTCGGCCCCCCAGGTCCCCGATCTCCCCAGTGTCGACCAGAAGAAGTCGATCCAGGCGAAGTTCTCCGCCTCCCAGTCCCACGCCTCCGGGCCTGTCTGCGAACCCGGGAAGAGGGCGACCTTGAGCCGGCTCATCAGGCGGTAGATCGACTCGGCGTAGTGACCGTGGTGGAAGGCGACGACGCCACCCTCTCTGGAGCGAAGCCCGAAGGTCGGGTAGTGCACCTCGACGGTTACATCGTGGAGGCGTGGGAACCTGCGGACGACCGCGTTCAGCAGCTCGGCCTCGACGCGACGCTTCTGACGCTGGTCTTGATCGTAGGCGGGGAACAGGTGGGTGGCGTGCCAGGGCGGCTCGACCGGGCTCCCGGCCTCGTGGCGGGCTATGTACTCGGCGTACTGGCGCTCCCGCGCCGTCTCCCACAGGTGGTGGTCGTGGTTGCCCGGCAGGTAGTGGATCGTCCGGTCGAACAGGTCGTGCTCGTCGAGAGCGAGCTGCACGAACCGCTCGAAGGCCATCACCGCGATCTCGTCACTGGCCACGGCGAGCTCCAAGATATCGCCGTTGAGTATCAGCTCAGGCTTGATGCTCGGCTGCTCGTTGTGCCCGATCAGCGCGGCCAGGCAGTCGACGAGGGCCTTCAGCGGGGGACTTGCTTGAAGCGGCTCCGGGGTCACCGCGTCTGCGCCCAGATTGGTGAGCAGGCTGTTCTGGGCGCCAAGGTGCATGTCGGAGAGGCAGACGTAACGGATGTCCGGCATATCGCACCCCTTGCACCGTCGGCGTTAACACGAGAGGCTAACGAGGCGGCCGTGGTCAAAGGGGGAGGGAGCTTGACGCCCGAGGAGCATTTCGACGCCGTAGTCATCGGTTCGGGGTTCGGCGGCTCGGTCATGGCCTACCGGCTCGCCGCCGCCGGGAGGCACGTACTGGTCCTCGAGCGAGGCAAGCGCTATCCCCCGGGATCGTTCGCCCGCTCGCCCAGGGAGATGCGGGCAAACTTCTGGGACCCGAGCGAGGGCCGCCAGGGCCTGTTCCAGCTGTGGGACTTCGGGGGCATCGAGAGCCTCGTGTCTGCCGGGCTGGGCGGCGGCTCGCTCATCTACGCCAACGTGCTCATCCGCAAGGACGAGAGGTGGTTCGTTCGCGACCTGCCGGGCGGCGGCTACGAGGATTGGCCCGTGACCCGGGCCGAGCTCGAGCCCCATTACGACAAGGTCGAGGCCATGCTCGCCCCACAGCGGTACCCGCTGGACGAGCAGCCATATGCGGGAACGCTCAAGACCCGAGCCTTGAGGGAAGCGGCGGGCCGGGCGGGGCTCGAATGGTACCTACCGGATCTCGCCGTCACCTTCGCCAACCGCACGGGACCACCCGTCACTGGCGAACCCATCGTGGACGAGGCCGGCGACACCACCGACAACCTCCACGGCCGGACCCGCTACACATGTCGGTTATGCGGAGAGTGCGATGTCGGATGCAACTACGGGTCCAAGAACACCCTCGACTACAACTACCTGACCCAGGCCGAAAA
>DASXCO010000138.1 GCA_036491125.1 Acidimicrobiales bacterium
CGTTCGATCGTACACCCATTCGATCGCTTTACTGTTCGATCGAACGGGGTATGTAGTTGTTGTACGGCCCGGGTCTGACAATTTGGCGACACGTCGAACAGATGTTTGGGATCTCGGACGAGAACCGTTACTCTCTACTCAGCACGCAAGAACTCGGACACGGAAGGTCATCAGATGGAGGAAACCGCCATGGGAGGCGCCATTACCGGCGTGTCTGGCACTGATCAAGCGGGGGCGCCCAGACCTAAGGGGCGGCCAGGACGCAAGCCGAAGGGCAGCGTGCCGGTCGTCATTCCGGAAACGCCGGACAAGCCCGACCCTAATCACGTGCTGACCTGGCGGCAGCGCAAGGTGCTGCAGGTGATCCGGGAATCGGTACAGCAGCGCGGCTACCCGCCCTCGATGCGCGAGATCGGCGAAGCCGTCGGCCTGACCAGCACGTCGAGCGTCTCGTATCAGCTCAGCACGCTCCAGAAGAAGGGGTACCTGCACCGGGACGTGGGCCGGCCGCGGACGGTCGAGGTCCGGCTGCCCGGTCACCCGGCGGTGCGCCCGGAGCCGAGCCGGGAGACCGCCAGCCGGGACGACGACGAGGCGGGTGATATCCCGGGTAGCGACATCCCGTCCCAGGAAGCCGCCTACGTGCCCCTGGTCGGCCGGATCGCCGCTGGCGGGCCGATCCTGGCCGAGCAGTCCGTCGAAGACGTGTTCCCGCTGCCCAGGCAACTGGTCGGCGAGGGCACGCTGTTCCTGCTCAAAGTGGCCGGCGATTCGATGATGAACGCCGCCATCACGGACGGGGACTGGGTCGTCGTCCGGCAGCAGGAGGACGCGGAGAACGGCGAGATCGTGGCCGCGATGCTGGACGGCGAGGCGACGATCAAGACGTTCAAGCGGGGCGACGGGCACGTCTGGCTGATCCCGCACAACCCGGCATACACGCCGATCCTCGGCGACGAGGCCACGATCCTCGGCCGCGTCGTCGCAGTACTGCGCCGCGTCTGACGCGGTGCCGTCCGCAGGTGTCCGAGTAGATGTCCCAGCCGGGCCGCGTCCGAGGACGCGGCCCGTCAGGGACGGACGCTAAGCGGCGACGATGCTGACCAGCTTCGGCGCCCGCACGATGACCCGGTTCACCTGCTGTTCCCCTAGGGTACGGAGGACTCCGGGCGCTACCAGGGCGAGCTCGCGCAGTTCGTCCTCGCCGATCTCCGGCGAGACCTCGAGCTTGTCACGGACCTTTCCGTTGACCTGCACCACGCACGTCACCCGCTCCTGGGTGAGCAGGGCCTGGTCGGCGACGGGCCAGTCGGCGCGCGCCACCGACGCCTCGTGCCCGAGCAGCTGCCAGCACTCCTCGGCGGTGTACGGCGCGAACAGGGACACCATCACGGTCAGGGCCTCCGCCGCCTCGCGGACGGCCGGGTCAGCCGCCCCCGGTCCCGAGTCGATGGCCCTGCGCGTCGCGCTGACCAGCTCCATCAGCCGGGCCACGGCCACGTTCAGGTGATAGGCCTCCACCTGGCGGGTGGCCTCGTCGATGGCCCGGTGGGTGATCCGGCGAAGCTCGGTGTCGCCCGCGGCGGGCGCCTGGTCCCCGGTGCCCTGGCCGTCAGTGCCCCGGTCCGCATCGGCGACGTCGGCGGCGATCCGCCAGACCCGGCTGAGGAACTTGACCATCGCCTCGGGGTTCATATCGGCCCAGTCGATGTCATCTTCCGGCGGGCTGGCGAAGATCATCGTCAGCCGGATCGCGTCCACGCCGAACCGCTCGAGCTGCTGGCCGAGGTCGACGCCGTTGCCGAGCGACTTGGACATCGCCTTGCCGTGGTTGATCACCTGGCCCTGGTTCATCAGCCGGGTGAAGGGCTCGGTGAAGTCGATCAGGCCCATGTCGTACAGGACCTTGGTGAAGAACCGGCTGTAGAGCAGGTGCAAGATGGCGTGCTCGACGCCGCCCACGTACATGTCGACCGGCGCCCAGCGGCGGACCTCGGCCGCGTCGAACGGGCCGCCGTCGTAACCGGGCGAGCAGTACCGGAACATGTACCAGGAGGAGTCCACGAACGTGTCCATGGT
>DASXCO010000139.1 GCA_036491125.1 Acidimicrobiales bacterium
GGCCGTGTTCATGGAAAAGGGCGAGATCCGCTTCGAGGGAGCCGCCACCGAGCTCCTCGAGCGCGACGACATCGCCCGGGCCGTCTTCTTGGGAGGCCACGGCGACGGAGCTCGTCAAGGCAATGGGGAAGGCACGAAGGCTCCGCGTTCGCCGAGAAGGTAGCCGATCGGCTACTTGCAGGACCACCGGTGGGCTAGCCTCGGGGTATGAGCCGCCAGCAAGCAGGCACCATCAGCGATGCCGTACCGGTCGCGCCCCGCGCTGCGCAGGCCCGCATCATCACGACTGCCCTCGATCTGTTCGCCAAGCACGGTGTCGGCGGGACGTCGTTGCAGATGATCGCTGACGAGATCGGCGTCACGAAGGCTGCCGTCTACCACCAGTTCAAGACCAAGGACGAGATCGTACTCAGCGCTGCCGAGGCCGAGCTGGCGAGGCTGCAGGCGGTGATCCACGCCGCTGAGGGCGAGCCCTCGCCGACGGGGGCGCGCGATGTGCTGGTCACGGGGATCGTCGACCTCGCAGTCCAGCGCCGTCACACGGTCAGCATCATCATGAGCGATCCCGTGATCGTGGGGTTCTTCGCCGAGCACGAACCCTTCCGGGACGCCATGGATCGTGTGTGCCGCCTCCTCATGGGCAACACCACACGAGAAGCTCGTGTTTCGGCGGCCATGCTCACCGCAGCCATCAGTGGCGCAGTGTTGCACCCTCTCGTCACCGGCCTCGACGACGCCACACTCCAATCCCAGCTCTTACAGCTCACGCGGCGATTTCTCATGCCTAGCAGTTGACTCCAGGCCAAATACCCGAGGCGCCGCCCGTGACGACGACCCGGCTCAAAGGCTGCTCCCGAGCGGGGTGAAGTCGATATGCAGTGCGGTAAGCCCCCTGAGGATGAAGGTCGGCTCGTACTCATAGCGTCGATTGTCGGCCGGACCGTGGTGCCGTGCGGAGATCTCGATGTCGCCCATGCGGTCGAGGATGGATTCAATGCTGATGCGGGCCTCGGCGCGGGCGAGTGGTCCGCCGGGGCATGAGTGGATGCCACGCCCGAACGCAAGGTGGTCGCGGGCGTTCGGGCGGTCGGCGTCGAACTCGCCGGGGGACGCGAAGCGGCCAGGGTCGCGATTGGCCGCGCCGTTGAACAGCGTCACCGTGGTGCCTGCCGCCACTTCGACGGCGCCGATCATCGTGTTGCGCTTCGCCAGCCGGAAGTCCGCCTTCACGGGGCTCTCGAACCGCAGGCACTCCTCGATGAAGTCGGGAATCAGGTCGCGGTTGGCGCGGACGCGCTGCTGGAGTTCCGGCCGGGCGCCGAGCACCTCGAGCGCGGTCGCCAGCAGGCGGGCCGTCGTCTCCTGGCCGGCGGCGAACATGAACGTGGCCGCCCGCGAGACTTCGACCGGGTCGGGGACAGTTCCATCGGGGAATGTGGCGGTGGCCAGGGCTGTCAGCACGTCGTGGCGCGGTGCTCGTCGGCGATCCTCGATGTAGGAGATGAACAGCTGGTCGAGGGATCCCAGCGGGTTGAGAGCATTCCAATCGTGGTCGCCATCCTCCACCGCGCCCGGGCGTTGGACCCCGAGGTGTCGCCGGATCAGATCGTGGTCCTCCTCGGGAACGCCAAGGATGTCGGCCACGACGAGCAGTGCGAACGGCTTCGAGTATTCGGCGATGAACTCACAGCTGCCTTTGCCGATGAACTCGTCGATCTGGCGGTCGGCCAGCCGCCACATGTAGTCCTCGTTCTCCTTCAGCCGCTTGGGCGTCATGAGTCGATGCAGCAGTGACCGGTGCCTGGTGTGCTCCGGCGGGTCCATCGTCACGAAGTGCTCGTTCATCGGGAGCTGGCCGCGGTGCTCGGCGATGAACGCGCTGATGTCGTCACCCTCGGGCTTGGTCGGGAACGGGGCGAACGGCCCGATCGCCGAGTTGCACGACGAGAAGTCCTCGATCCTCCGGTAGATCTCCGAGATCTCGTCGTATCCCGTGACCGCCAGCGTGCCCTGCGCCGGCTCGTGGACAACAGGGCACTTCGCCCGCAGGTACTCGAAGTAGGGGTATGGATCGTTGACCAACGATTCGTCCGTGAAGAAGTCGATGGTGTCGAAGTCGCTCACCGCACCTCCCGGCGCTCGCACACCTAGCCGATCGGCTAGCAGCCTAGCCGAACGGCTAGGACGTGGACAACACCTGCCACCAGGATGACGCTGCCCTTCGGCCGGGGCCGTCAGTGGTGGCTCGGTGCAGGCTCGTTACTTTCCTCTCGGGGGGCGACGGAGCGGCAGGTCCGTCCCGTCCTGCACGCCCAGCGCGTTCACGAAGACCGCGGTGAGCTGCTCGACGGCATCGTCGAAGCGGCAATCCAGGAAACCCTCGACGAGCCACATCTCCGCGAAGCGCGACATCATCGCACCGAGGGCTGCGGCTGCGATGGCGGGATCGAGCTTGGGATCGGCCATTTCCCGGCGTTGCAGCCGACGGATCGAATCAGCGACGTCCTCGTTGTAGGCCTTGTGCCGAGCAAAGCGCACGGCATTGACGTGCTCGTCGTATCGCGACACCTGCTCGATCACACCCATGATCCGGGCTTCCTCGCGGTAGCGCTCGAGGTGGCTGCGAATGGCCTTCTCGATGCGCTCCCGCGGTGTCTCGCTCGACCCACTGGCGAGTATGACGCTGCCCAAGGGCTCGCTGAGCCGCTCGTCCATGGTCTCCGCCACCTCGCGGAATACCTGCTCCTTGGAGTCGAAGTAGTGGTAGAAGGAGCCATGCGACAGGCCGGCCCGCTCCGCGATGTCCGAGATGCGGGCCTCGAGAAAGCCGTCCTCCTCGAAGACCTCCTTGGCCGCCTGGACGAGGCGCGCCCGCGTCCTGACGCCCTTCCGGGAGCGAGGGCCGTTCGGCGCATCATTCTCGATCGCCGCAGCTGTCGGCAACGCGTCTCCTCCCTATCCGCCGCACGGCGGCACGAGATCGTTCGTACTGTACCGGGGCGCTCCCCGATGGCAGGGAGCATCGAGCGACGCAACCTTGTCGTTCGTTGTCTTTCGATCCATCACGTGCCATCCCGTTGGAGGAGCAGGACGCCAGACGGCGTGCCGCCACCGGTGGCGACGACAGCGTTCGTCGCACCGGCGACCTGACGGTCGCCGGCCTCGTGCCGTAGCTGGGCGACTGCTTCGTAGATGAACCCGAAGCCGTGCGTCCGACCCTCGGAGAGCTGGCCGCCATGAGGGTTCACCGGGAGCTCCCCGTCGAGCGCGATGCGGCGCCCGTGGTCGAGCCACTGCTGAGCCTCGCCGAGACCACAGAACCCGAGGGCCTCGAGCCAGGAGATGGCGTTGAACGTGAACCCGTCGTACACGAGCGCGACATCGATGTCCTCGGGGCGCAGGCCCGTCCTCGTCCACAGGTGCGCAGCCTGGCCCAGCACCTGCGGCTCGTGGGTGAGGGTCCCCTGGTCCCAGGAGACGCGCTCGATGATCTGGGTCCCGACGGCCTCCACGCGCACCGCCCGCTTCGGCAGGTCTGCGGCGGCGGCCGCGTCGGACACGAGCACTGCGATCGACCCATCGCAGGGCACGTCACAGTCATAGAGCCCCAAGGGAGATGTGATGGGTCGTGCCGAGAGGTAGTCGTCCATCGTCATCGGTTCGCGGTAGATGGCCACGGGGTTTCGAGCCGCGTTGGCCCGGCCGTTGAGGGCGATCACACCGAGCATCTCGCGAGTCGCTCCGTAACGGTGGAAGTACTGGCTGGCATTCATGGCGATCCAATTCGCCGCCGACAACGCCCCGAAGGGTGCACGCCATTCCCTCATCGGGCCCGACACGCGGCGACCGCCCTGATCGCCGAGGTGCAGAGCGGCAAAGGTGGCTTCCCACACGGTGCGAAAGCACAGCACATTGCGGCACAGGCCAGCGGCGACCGCGAGCATTGCGGCGATCACCGCGCCACCGGGGCCGGGTAGGTCGCCCCCGCCGTTGATCCATGTCGGGTGGAGCCGGAGCGCTTCCTCGACCGCAGTCACACCGCCCTCGCTCATCCCCATGCCGGCAGGTCCCGGATACGTCGACAGGCCGTCGATGTCGTCGAGCGTCAGGCCGGCGTCGGCGACGGCCTCGAGGCAGGCGTCGATCGTGAGCGACAGCGGGTCGACCATGAGTCGTCGCCCGATCGCCGATCGTCCGATTCCAGACAGGACAGCTCGGTGCTCGAATCGGTCGCCGCGCTTCGGCGGGCGAGGAACGGGGCGCTCGGGCTCCGGGACGCGATCGGCAAAGCTGGTCTCCCCGGTCGGCCTGAACAGGGGCAGCCACACGTCTTCGTCGTGCTCGAACCGGACAACGACTTCCTGTCCGATGTGCACGTCGGCCGGCTCGCAGCCGACGACGTTCGTGGTGAGGTGGATCCCGGCGTCCTCGGCGAGGGCGACGTTCGCGATCACATATGGAGGGTCGAAGCCCGGCAGCCATCGTTGCGCGTTGACGG
Organism: Acidimicrobiales bacterium; assembly: GCA_036491125.1. Classification (NCBI taxonomy): domain Bacteria; kingdom Bacillati; phylum Actinomycetota; class Acidimicrobiia; order Acidimicrobiales; species Acidimicrobiales bacterium. Next base: position 4,499 of record DASXCO010000139.1, read on the forward strand.
TGAAGCCGACGACCGTGCCCCGGCCGGAGACGGACGCCGGCTCCCACGATCGGCTGTGGCACTTCGGGCAGATGGGGACGGGCGGATGCACGAACGCCCGGCAGTCACGGCAGCGCTGGACGCGGAGGCGGCCGTCTGCTCCGGACTTCCAGAACCACTCGTTGGCCGGCGTCAGCTCTGGGAGGGGTCTCACTCGCTGCGCTCCTTGCGCCCAGGACGCATCCACGCCGACGTCGGAATTGCGACACCGCCTACCGCGCGCCGGCGCCAGCCGCGGGCATAGCCCGAATGATGCCGTCCTGGACGAAGGACGCGACGAGCTGGCCGTCGGTTCGAAACACGTCCGCCCGCCCGTAGCTTCGGCCCCGCCCCGCGTACGGGCTGCTGTGCGAGAGCAGGAGCCACGCTGCGGCGGAGAACGGCTCATGGAATGTGAGCGTATGGCTGAGCACGCCGGTCGAGATACTCACGTGAGCCTGGGCTTGGCCCACGCCTCGATGGGGAGCCATGGCGGTCCCGATGAGGAACCCGTCACTGACGAACGCCAGGAGCGCCTGATTGACCACGGGATCCTCGGGAGCACCGACGAAGCGAATCCAGATGTCGAGCTCGGGCGGCCCGACCGTGTCCGGGTCGTCCACGTCGACGCCGCCCACGATTCGTGCCTCCCAGGCGGCCGAGTCGCGACTGGAGGCGACGGCTTCCTCGGGGGTCGACGACAGCAGGGACCGGTCCGCGTGACGGATGAGGTCGGGTTCGTCCGTGCTGAGCAGCACGATCGACCGCGTGCAGAGACGATCTCCCTGGCTGATGGTCACTGTGCTGCTCGCCAGCGCCCGACCGGTGTGCATGCGGTCGACAGTGATGTCCACGGGAGCGTCGGGCGACGCGCTGCGGGCGAAGACGGTGTGGAGCGTCTTGATGGTCTTGCTGTCGTGCTCGACCGCCCCCGCAACGATCGACTGTGCCAGGAGCTGCCCGCCGAAGACGACGGCGTGTCCGGTCTGCACGTTCGACGCGCGGTACCGGTCTGGCGCGACCTGCTCGAGCGTGAGGGCGTCCAGAATCCCGTCGAGCGTGAACATCGGTGCGCCACTGTAGCCAACTTTTGATTACGACGTCAATATTGGCTACTGGTACCGGGACGGTCAGAAGTCGATGTCGACGACCGGCCTCTCGAGTGGGTTCACGTTGATCGCCTGCAGGGCCGCAAACAGCTTCTCGTAGGGAAACCCGGCGAGGAAGCCGTCGAGGGTCCGTTCGAAGTTCGCGAGATGGCCCTCGGCCCGCTCCGAGAGGCGCATGTAGTCGAAGCCCTTCGCGTGCAGGCCCCGCTGCTGCCTCGGCAGGTTCGAGAAGTCCTGCGCCGTGATCGGGGGCCACCGTGGGTCGTCGCACTCCCACAGATCCGGCGGCGTGGGCTTCTCCGGCTCAGATCCCTTTGGGAATCTGGTAAGCGACCAGACCTCCATCAGCGTCTCCTCCGGTCCGAGCGGGCGAAAGCGATAGGAGGAGGCACTGCTGTACATGGGCAACACGAAGTAGTGCGGGAAGCAATAGCCCATCGGCTCGTTGATCCCTTTTGCCTCGAGCTCGTTGAGGTCCGGGATGTCAGAGCCCGCGGCCCGGTGCCAGCTCACCACCGAGTCGTTCAGGGTGCGATACCAGGTCGACATCGCCTGCTCGGGGTCGGGGGGAAGCTCGATGTCCCGCAGGCCCTCGGCGATGCGCACATCATTCGAGTGCACCATCCCGGCCATGCCCTCGCTCATCGTGCGCAGGTACCGGAGCTCGGCGTCGACAAATGCGCGTGCGTCGAACGCCGCCCCGTCTCGCGCTGCATATCTCATCCCGGGGATGACGAGCTGGGGATGCGTCTCCACGACGTGGTACTGCTCCTGGAAGGCCTCCTGGGCGAGCTTCCAGTTCACCGGGAGTCGGCAGGCATGCCACCATTCGGTCCGCAGCGACTCCACCTTCCACCCGTCGAGGATGGTGGCCGCCGGCTCGATGCACTGCCGCAACGGCGGCGCGTCGTCATCGAGGTTGATCCACGCGCACGCACCCCACACCTCGCACCGCACCGGCCTCAGGTCGAGGTCCTCGGGCAGCAGGTTGTGCTCCGCAAAGGTGCGCCGCTGCGGGATGTGCGTGTTGGCTCCGTCGAGGCCGTAGCACCACCCGTGGAACGGGCAGGTGAAGCCGCTCCCGCAGGTCCCCCGACCCTGGACGACCTTGACACCACGATGGCGGCAGGCGTTCTGGAACGCTCGAACGCCCATGTCGTCGGCCCGCAGCACGATGACCGACTGATCGAGTATCTCGTACTCGACGAAGTCACCCGGCTCCGGGATCTCCTCGAGCCGGCACGCCATCTGCCAGACCCGAGGCCACAGCAGCTCCGCCTCCAGCTGGTAGAAGTCCCGGTCGAAGTAGCGCTCCTTGGGCGCCCGGTCGGGGAGCTCCATCGCGTGCGGCACCGGCAGTGCCGACCACTTCTGACCCACGGCGTTGTTTCCTCCGGTGCTCGCCCAGATGCAGTTTGGACTGACCGGTTAGTCTACAACACGGACCCCCTCAGGGACGGGAGAGCGGGATATGGCGGCGCTCCGCCGTGACTCGGCGGCGAAACGAGATCGCCCGACTCGCCCCTCAGGCCTGCCGGACCAATCGGCGGCCGCGGCCTGGGTTCAAGGTCCGACCTACCCGGTGAGATCGGGCATGACGTCCCGCGCAAAGGCCTCGACCTGTGATCGGCCGGCCTCTGGCCAGCCGCAGACGAGATACCCATAACCTGCCTCGCGCCACTTCGACGCGTGCTTTCGAGCGGTCTCGAGGTCGTCGAGGGAAAGCGAGCTCGCCCGCATGATCGACGCCGGATCGCGTCCCGCCTCGACGGCCAGCTCGTCGAGACGAGCGTTCGTGTCCCGCAACGAATTCGGAGTGCCCCACGTGTGCCACACGTCCGCGTACTTGGCCACGAGCGGGAGTGTCCGGCGAGGACCGCTGCCGCCGATCCAGATCGGCGGGTGGGGCTGCTGCACAGGCCTGGGCTGCAACTGCGCATCCCGCAATGACACGACCCGACCCTCGAACGACACCACCTCGCCGGTGTACAGCCGCAGGACGATCTCGAGCGCGTCCTCGAGCAGGTCGAAGCGGGTCGATGTAGAAGGGAACGGGATACCGAGCTCGTGGTGCTCCTTGTCGAACCATGCTGCGCCGAGCGAGAGCTCGAGGCGGCCATGGGACGCGTGGTCGATCGTCAGCCCCTGTGCGGCGAAGACCGAGGGATATCGGTACGTCACGCCCGTCACGAGCAGCCCGAGACGGATCCGCGAGGTGATCCCCGCCAGGGCCGCCAGTGTCGTCATGCCCTCGAACGTCTCTCCCGGGCCCTCGCCGTACATCGGTTGAAGGTGATCGAACCCCCACGCTCCGTCAAAGCCCAGTTCCTCGGCGAGCCGCACGCGGCCCACGAGCTCGTCCCACGGCATACGTTGTTGTGCGACATCGAGACCGAAACGCATGCCTCACCTTAGGCCAACGGCTCACTGAGTCACCAACTGTCAAGCTCCTTCCCTGTCAGACCGTCGCGATGGGCGTCACCGGGGACCCAGCCGTTCCGGGGAGTCGCAGCGGCGGGGCGGTGAGGAGAAATCGGCTTCGATTGTGCTCGCGAAGCCAGGTCGCGAGCTCGTGCAGGTACCACATCTCTCCGAGAGGGACGCCGAGCCGGAAGAGGCAGAGGTGGTGGATGGGGAGCAGCGACTGCCGGCTCTTGTCGCGCTTTACGGGCACCAGCCCTTCTACCGCGTAGTTGTCCGCCACCAGCGCCGACACCTGCGACTCCGTGATCCACTCCAGCAATGGCTCGTCCCAAGCGTCGAGGTACGAGCACATCGTGTGGATCTTCACGGGATCGGGCTCACGGTTCCAGTTGAGCACCTGTGTAGCGAAGCCGGTGTGAAGCAGGAGGATGTCCCCCGGCTCCACGACGACGTTGTCAGCCGCCATGATCTCCTCGAGCGTCGTCAGATTGACCGCGCGCCAGTCGTGACCCAGATGACGGGCCAAGTCGACGAGGACGCCTCGCCCCTGCACGCCCTGGTAAGCCATGTGCTCCAAACCGAGGTGGTGCGCGAAGGAAAGGTGGTTGCCGCCGTCCCCGCGGGCGTCGGGCTGCGGTCCGACGATGTCGACCCCGGCCCGATACCCGTTGTAGTAGACCGCTTCCTCGACCCCGTCGCCGTCGGCGTCGAACTCGGCGCCCACGTGGGTGAGCGCGTCCCACTGCGTCGAGTACTGCAGGGACAGGGTCACCACGTCATCGGCCCAGACGTCCACGAAGCGCGCGTCGCCCTCGGCCATCTGGCTCATGTGAACGTTGTAGAAGACGCTGGGGTTGCCCTGCAGATCTTCCGTCGGCGCGACGACCGGCGGGTACCGTCGCTGGTTCAAGGCTGTCCCACCCGGATAATCGAGTGGCAAGCTCAGACAGAAGCTGATGCCGGCCTCGACCTCACGCACTCCTTGGAGGACTTTCTCGGGGCTCAGCAGATTGATGCGCCCAAGCTCGTCGTCCTCTCCCCAATCGCCCCAAGTGGAGCCGGGCGGGCGCTGTTTCCACCGCTTCGTCACTGCCTCTTCTCCCTCTGGCTGCAGACGGCCAACGGCTGGCTACAGGTGTGCCATGAAGTGCGCAGACCACTCCAGGAGATCCGCGGGGGTGTAGTAGCCGGTCTCGTCGTTGATCGTTCCCCAATTTTCGGCAACGTCCTCGATCGTCATCTGCGCTGGTCGAGGGTGGACATAGCCCTCGGTCGAGGCAACAAAGATGCGGGCGAATCGTCCAGCGCCGGCAACATAGATCTCGCCGCTGACACTGCATTCCTCGTGAGCGAGGAAAGCAACAATCGGCGCGACGAGCTCGGGCTCCATCTGCTTCGGGGCCGGCTGCCCGCCGGGGTCCAGCCCGTCCGAGGCATGGGCCGCCATCCGCGTCGAGGCGGCAGGCGCAATGAGATTGGCCTTGATACCGTGAGCGGCGCCCGCGACCGTGAGGCTACGCGTCATGCCGATGACCGCCGCCTTGGCAGTGGCGTAGCCAAGGTTGTCGGGTAGGCCGAACACCCCTGTCGATGTTGTCATCACGACTCGGCCGTAACCTTGCTTGACCATATGCGGCCACGCGGCACGAGTCGTGTTGAAGGAGCCGCCGACATGCACGGCGAGGTGGCGCTCGAGGTTGTCAGAATCGGCTTCGGGAAATGCTGCCCACCGAATGACGCCTGCGTTGTTGATCACGATATCGATGCGTCCGAACCTGGCGACGGCAGCGTTGATCAGCGCTTCGCTACCGGAAACCGTGGATACGTCGTTGGAATCGGCGATCGCTGCGCCGCCGGCGTCAGCGATCTCGGCGACGACGGTTCGGGCCGGTTCGGAGTCCCCTCCGGTGCCTTCCTTCGTGCCGCCCAGGTCATTGACGACGACATTTGCGCCCCGCTCGGCTAGCAACAGGGCATGCGCCCGTCCGATACCACGTCCCGCACCACTGATGACGGCGACACGCCCCTCGAAGCTGTACTGCCTCATCTTCTCACCTCTCGGAGCTCGCGCTTGAGCACCTTGCCGGATGGATTCCGCGGCAGTCCATCGAGGAGGAAGATCTCCTTGGGGACCTTGAAGCCCGCCAGCTGACGTCGGCAGTGGCAGATGAGCTCGTCCGACGTTGCCGTCGGGTTCGCCCGCAACACCACGAAGGCGACCGGCACCTCACCCCATCGATCATCAGGACGCGCCACCACCGCTGCTTCGACCACCTCGTCGTGCTCGTAGAGAACGCGTTCCACCTCAGAACCAGCGATGTTCTCACCACCTGACGAGATCATGTCTTTGAGCCGATCGACGATGTAGAGGTAGCCCTCCTCGTCTCTGACGCCGATGTCTCCGGTGTGGAACCAGCCGCCGGAAAACGCCGCTCGGGTCGCGTCAGGATCGCGCCAGTAGCCCTTGAAGACCTTGGGACCGCGCAGTACAACCTCTCCACGCTCCCCCGGGGGTAGCGACGTCCCGTGCTCGTCCCAGATGTCGACCTCGAGGTAGAGGCAGGGTCGGCCGACGCTTCCGAGCTTGGTCAGCACGCTCCCGTTGTCCAAGAAGGTGTCGCCCGAGACCGTCTCGGTAAGACCGTATGCGTCGGCGAACCACGCCGAGGGAAACGTCCTCTGCAGCCGCTCGATGAGGGGAATCGGCATCTTCTCTCCACCGTTGATCAGCAGGCGCACCGAGGAGAGATCGCGCTGGTTGACGTCCGGCAGGGCCATGACGGCATTGACCATCGCGGGTGCCAGCCACACGGTAGTGACGGACGACCGCTCGATCTCCTGGACGACAGCGGATGCATCGAACGCGCGATGGATGATGGTCGTCGCTCCCGCCGCGATCAGCGTGGTGGTCGTGAGGTCGAGCGCTCCAACGTGGTACAGGGGTCCGCAGGCCAGGCCCACATCCGCGCTGGTAATGCCGAACTCGATGATGTGGGCCAGGTTCTTCCACGCCAGGTTCGCATGCGTGATCATGACCCCTTTGGGGCGTCCCGTCGTCCCCGACGTGTACATCAACCGGTGGACGTCATCGCCAGCGGCTGGGGCAGGCGGCACCCTCGGCGCTGCTCGGAGATCGGCGAGCGATGTCCACCCTGCGTGCCCAGGTCCAGGCCCCGCGATGAAGGCACGGAAGGGAGCGCCGTCCATGTCGTTGGTCGCTACGGTCGCGACATCGACGAAGGACCCGTCGCACACGAGCGCCCGTGCTGCGGAGTGGTCGAGGATGTAGCGGATCTCCGGTGCTGCAAGCCGCCAGTTGATCGGCATGGCGATCGCGCCGAGGTGATTGGTTGCGAAGATCGTCTCCAGGAACTCAGTGCAGTTGTACGAAAGGAGGCCTACGACGTCGCCTGCACTGACCCCGTGATCGCGCAGTCCGCCAGCCAAGGCCGCCGAGCGGGTAGCCATCTCCTCATAGGTGACGATCTCGTCCCCGAAGACGCAGAGCGCCTTCCCCGGCCTGCGACTGGCGTGGTGCGCGAGAACTCCGCACCAGCTCATGTCCGCCTCGTCCTTCAATGGCGTTCGCTCGACCACCGCCCCGCTTCCGGACACACGACGATTCGTACCGACCAGTTAGTATAGAGCTGCCGAAACACGACTCAGGTATAAATGTGTGATGCCACAGGACCCGACCCGCGCCAGTCCTCGCCGAGGTCCGAAGTGGCACGCCCGACGCCAGATGATCGTAGACACCTCGGCGGGGCTCTTCGCCCACCAGGGCTATCACGCGACCGGCCTGTCCGAGTTGTGCGACGCCAATGAGCTCGGCAGGGGCGCGCTCTATTACTACATCGGGTCCAAGGAGGATCTGCTCGCGGCGATCCACGACCGGGTGATGGATGAGGTGATGCTCAGCGCCGAGCGCGTGGCACGGACAGGCGGATCGCCCTCGGAGCAGCTCGCCGCGCTCGGGGACGAGCTGCTCGACATCATCGCCCGCTACCCCGACCACGTGTGGGTCTTCCTGCACGAGTTCCGTGCGCTCACCGGCGATCGCGCCAAGGCTTTCCGTCGGCGTCGGCGGGAGTACGAGCGCCGCGTCGAGGCAGTAGTGCGAGCCGGTGTCGAGTCGGGCGAGTTCCGCGAGGACCTCGATCCCTGGCTGACATCGCTCGCTTGGCTCGGTCTCCACAACTACACCTACATGTGGTTCAAGCCGAACAGGCGATTGTCAGCACATGACGTCTCCACGGCATTTGGCGATCTTGTCCTTCAGGGCATCACCGGCCAGCCAGACCGCTCCAACATCCACCTCACGGAGCGGAGTAACCGCCGTCGACCACGATCGCCGACCCCGTAGTCCAGCGCGCTGCGTCGCTCGCCAGATACTCGTAGACACCGACGAGATCGTCAGCAGAGCCGAGCCCGAGCGGATGCTTGACCCGCGTCGCCTCGATCGCCTCGGCAGGCAGCTCCCCGTGCATCGCAGAGAGGAACGTTCCCGGGCACACGCAGTTGACGCGAATGCCATCACGCGCATACTCGACAGCGGCCACCTTGGCCAGCTGGATCACTGCAGCCTTGGTGGCACAGTACGGCGCGGCATGCGTCCATGCCGTGATCCCCGCGACCGATGCGGTCAGGATGATCGACCCCGACTGCTGCCGCCGCATGACCGGAGCGGCTGCCCGAATCGCATTCACGGCACCCATCACATTGACCCGGAAGGCACGCTCCCATTCTTCCGTCGCCAGATTGTGAATCCGTCCGTTGGCGTTGAGCACCCCGGCGTTGCTGATGAACACGTCGAGACGCCCGAAGGTCTCGACCGCCCGTGCGACCACGTGCTCGACCTGCGCCAGATCGGTCACGTCGGCGAGCACCGTGGCGAGCTCGGCCTGTTCCTCCTCGAGACCTGCTTCGGTCGCCTCGAGCGCGGCTGCGCTGAGGTCACTGAGAACCAGATCGGTCGGGGCCTGCCCAGCAAGATGGTGCGAGATCGCCGAACCGAGGGTGCCACCCGCGCCCGTGATCGCAATGACCCGCCGTGCCCTCATACGAGCAGATACCCTCCGTCTACGGTCAACACCGCCCCGGTCACGAACGCCGACGCGTCTGACGCCAGAAACCGGTAGGCGCCCACCAGGTCGCGAGGATGGCCCCATCGTCGCTGCGCCGTGTGCTCGGTGATCGCGTCGGCGAGCCGCGGGTTGGTCTTCCACCCGTCGGCCAGCGGCGAGTCGAACCACCCCGGGGCCACCACGTTCACGGTGATCCCCTCGGGGGCCAAGTCGAGCGCGAGCGCCTTGGCCATGCCGATGAGCGCGGCCTTGGACGCGCAATAGGCCGAGAGCCCCTTGCAGGGCCGCTCGCCGAGTACCGACCCCGTGAAGATGACTCGCCCGCCGTCGGCCATGACCCGGGCTGCGGCTCGGGCGCCGAGGAAGGCTCCGGTGAGATTCACGTCGATCACCTCACGCCACGCGTCCGGGTTGGTCTTCAGCGGGCCCGCCACGATCGGAGAGATACCGGCGTTCCCGATCCACACATCGACGCCGCCCCATGCAGCTACCACACCGTCGGCCACGGACTCATTGAAGTCGGAGTCGCGCACGTCCCCCGCAAAGTTCATGGTCGGCCCGTCCAAGGCTCCGGCCACGGCGGAGATCTCTCGCTCGGTCCTGGCCGCGAGCGCGACCCTCGCACCGGCGTGGGAGAACGCCTTGACCAGCAGCTCGCCCAGCCCGCGCCCGCCACCGGTGATCACCACACGCTTCCCGGCGACATCGCCTGGGCTAGGGAACGCGTCCACGTCGTCGATCTGCTCTCGCATCACCCCACCCGAAATTGTACCGTCCAGTACTATACTAGGCCGGTGGACGATAGTTGCCGGGTGAAGGCCTGCCGAGGGGACTCGCACGAGCTCTCACGCGACAACCTGGTAGAGATGCACAGGCGGATGTTGCTGATCCGCGGGTTCGAGGAGAGAGTCTCGGCGCTCTACCGCGACGGCGAGGTGCCGGGGTTCGTGCATCTGTCGACAGGTCAGGAGGCGGCCGCGGTCGGGGCCTGCTGGCCGTTGCGCGCTTCCGACGTGATCACCTCCACCCACCGGGGTCACGGCCACTGTCTTGCCAAAGGTCTCGATCCGCTCGGCATGTTCGCCGAGTTGATGGGCAAGGAGGCCGGTACGAATCGCGGGCGGGGTGGCTCCATGCACATCGCCGACCCGAACATCGGGGTCTTCGGCGCCAACGGCATCGTCGCAGCCGGGCTCCCAATCGCCGTCGGCGCCGGCACGGCGGCCAAGTTGCGAGGCGAAGGCGGCGTGGTGGTCGCCTTCTTCGGCGATGGAGCGGCGGCGCATGGTGCGTTCCACGAGGCGTTGAATCTGGCCGCGGTCTGGCGGTTGCCGGTGATCTTCCTCTGCGAGAACAACGGCTACGCCGAGTTCTCACCGGCATCGGCACAGCATGCCGTACCGCTCGAACATCGGGCAACAGGGTACGGGGTCAGCTACGTCTCCGTTGATGGCAACGACATCCTGGCAGTATCGGCGTTGATGCAGGCCCTCCTGGATGACATCCGCTCCGGTCAGGGTCCGGCCATCGTCGAGGCGGCCACATACCGCTGGCGCGGTCACTACGAGGGGGACCCACAGCATTATCGAACCCTCGAGGAACTGCAGGAATGGCGAGAACGCGATCCTCTGCTCGTCCACGCCAATCGGCTCCACGCGGCTGGAGTGGACAACGACGCGATCACCGAGCTGTCAGACTCGGTGAACCAGCGGCTCGATGAAGCGGTCACCAAAGCACGCCAAAGCGCCGATGCCGCCACATCGACGCTGCACGACTTCGTAGTCCGGCCCAGGCCGGTCCTGCCGGAGCCAATACGGCCGCCCGCCGATGCACCCGCCTTCCGCACGCTGGACGCGATCCGCTCGGCAATCGAGGCC
>DASXCO010000140.1 GCA_036491125.1 Acidimicrobiales bacterium
GCCACCGTCGGCCGCGGCCGCCAATTCGGCGGCGACCTGCGCGGCGTCCTTCTCCTCCGACATGCCGATCGGCCCCTCGCGCCGGCCGTTGAGGAACTGCTTGACCACCGGTTCCTCCGAGGTGAGCAGCACCTCGCGCGGACCGAACATCACCAGCTCGCGGCGGAACAGCATCCCCAGGTTGTCGGGCACGGTGCGGGCCGTCCCGATGTCGTGCGTGACGATGAGGAAGGTGGCGTCGGTCTGCGCGTTCAGATCGATGATCAGCTGGTTCAGGTACGCGACGCGCACCGGGTCGAGACCGGAGTCGGGCTCGTCGAACAGCACGATCTCGGGGTTGAGCACCAGCGCCCGGGCCAGCCCGGCGCGCTTACGCATACCGCCGGAAATCTCGCCCGGCAGCTTGGCCTCGGTGCCGGCCAGGCCGACCATGTCCAGCTTCTCCGTGACGATGTCGCGGATCTCGCGCTCGCTCTTCTTGGTGTGCTCGCGCAGCGGGAAGGCGATGTTGTCGTAGATGTTCATCGAGCCGAAGAGGGCGCCGTCCTGGAACAGCACGCCCATCTTCCGCCGGATCCGGTACAGATCGCGGTCTCGCATCCCGACGATCTGCTCCCCCTCGACCCAGATCTCGCCCGTCTCGGGTGTCAGCAGGCCGATGATGTTCTTGAGCATCACCGACTTGCCCGTCCCCGACGGGCCCATGATGGCGGTGATGCGACCTTTGGGGATGTCGAAGGAGATGTCCTGGAGGACGGTGTGCGATCCGAACGACTTGGTCACTCCACGCAGCGAGATGACGGCTTCCTCGGCCACCGGCCTTCCCTCGGTTCGACGCTCGGGTACTTGGTAGTTCGGCGCCCGGCGGCTCGACCCCTACCTAGCGGCCCCACTGGTCTCGCCAGCTGCCACCGGGGGCCGACCGCTCGGACCGAATGACGCCCTTCACTGTCGGGCTGCCCGGCACAGGGTAGCGGTTCGGCCGGCCTGATCGTGACAAACGGCACACAGGCCCCGAATGGGTACGCGAGCTGACGGAAGCCCCGCTCAGGGAGGTGTCCGACGTCACCCCGGCGAATACAGGGGGTACCTTGACCCTCGTGGGATTGGGATCTTCCGGGCATAAGGCACAAGTCGCACCAAAGGGTGTACTGGCGGTCCCGGGCGATCGCCTGGGAGAGCAGGCGTTGTCGATCCCGTCTGGCCGGGCTCCCGGAGGACTGATGGCGCGGGTTCGCGGAGGCGCTGGTAGATGGCAGTAGTGATACCGGGCAACCGGAAGGTCAACCGGCTCTTCCAGGAGACGGGCGGCATGTTCGCACTGGCCCTGGAGTCGGTACGGCTGATCCGACGCCGCCCGTTCCCGATGCAGGAGTTCCTGGAGCAGACGTGGTTCCTGGCCAAGGTCTGCACGCTGCCGGTCATTCTCATCTCGATTCCGTTCGGCATCGTCATCGCCCTCGAGGTGGGAGGGTTCCTCCAGCAGATCGGGGCCCAGTCCCAGTTGGGCGCGGCCATGGTCCTGGCCGTCATCCGGGAGCAGTCGCCGGTGGCGACGGCCCTGATCATCGCCGGGGCCGGCGGGTCGGCGATGACCGCGGACCTGGGCTCGCGGCGGATCCGCGACGAGATCTCGGCCATGGAGGTCATGGGGGTCAACCCGATCCAGCGCCTGGTCCTACCCCGGATCCTCGCCGCCACGGTCATCGCCCTACTGCTCGAGGCGGTCACCGCCATCGCCGGCATCGGCGGCGGTCTCTTCTTCGGAGTGCAGGTCCTTCACGTCACCAGCAGCAGCTTCTTCGGCGGCTTCAACGAGCTGAGCCAGCTTGCCGACCTGCAGACCGCGGTGGTGAAGGTGATCGCCTTCGGCTTCATCTCCGCCATGGTCGCCTGCTACAAGGGCATGACCGTGAAAGGCGGCGCCAAGGGAGTGGGCGACGCCGTGAACCAGTCGGTCGTGATCACCTTCATCCTGCTGTTCTTCGTGAACTTCGTCGGGACCGTGATCTACTTCAACTTCGTCCCTCAGAAGGGCATCTGAGGTGGCGACGCCCGTCATCGACCGCGTCGTCCGTCCGGCGAGCCGGCCGTTGCAGAGCGTCACGTCGTTCGCCGAGCGCCTCTTCGACCAGCTCGCCTTCTACGCCCGGGTGCTCCGGGGCATGCCGGAGGGGCTGCGCTACCGGGCCGAGATCGTGTCGCTCGTGTCCGACGTCGCCATCGGGGCCGGGGCGCTTGTCGTCGGTGGCGGCATGTTCTTCGTCGTGTTCGCCAATACGTTCTTCACCGGCACCGAGGTCGGGTTGGAGGGCTTCAAAGGGCTACAGCAGGTCGGCGCCCAGTCGTTCACGGGCATCATCTCCTCGCTGGCCAACACGCGAGAGATCACACCGCTCGTCGCCGGCATCGCCATGGCCGCACAGGTCGGCGCCGGCTACACGGCGTCCATCGGGGCCATGCGCGTCTCAGAGGAGATCGACGCCCTGGAGGTCATGGGCGTCGACAGCTTCGTGTACCTGGTGTCGACGCGGCTGTGGGCAGCGTTCATCGCCCTGATCCCGATCTACCTGGCGGCACTCTTCGCCAGCTACCTCGCCAGCCAGCTCATCGTCACCAAGTTCTTCACCCTGTCGGCAGGTGTGTACCAGCACTACTTCAATCTCTTTCTGCCGCCCCAGGACCTCTTCTTCTCGTTCGTCAAGGCGTTCTTCTTCGTTGTCGCCGTCGTGCTCATCCACTGCTACTACGGCTACTACGCCACGGGAGGACCGGCGGGAGTCGGGGTGGCCGCGGGCAAGGCCATCCGCCTGTCGATCATCGTCATCGTGCTGCTCAACCTGCTCGGCTCGCTCATCTTCTTCGGCGGGCAGGGCACGGCGAGGATCGTTGGCTGATGCACATCACCCGACCCCGCCGTGTCGTCGTGGCTCTCGGGGTGGCCGTGCTCACCCTGGCCGTGGTGTACCGGGCCGTGGGCGGGGCCTACGACTTCTTCTCGACCGCTTACCCGCTCAGCGCCACCTTCCCCCATCTGGGCCAGAACGTGCACCCCGGCTCGGAGGTGGACTACCGGGGGGTGCAGGTGGGCAAGATCAAGTCCTGGTCGTTGGTCGACCGCCAGGTGCAGGTGCGCTTCACGATCAACCCCGGCTTCAAGGTCCCGGCCGCCGCCAGCGCCACCCTCGAGCCCCAGAGCGTGTTCGGCAGCGAGATCATGAGCCTCGACTTCCCCAACGGCCAGACCGGGCCCTACCTGCCCTCCGGGGGCCAGATCACCCACACCGCGACCACCGACCAGGTGCAGGACTTCATCAACTCCACCGTGCCGCTGTTCAACGCCATCGACCCCGGCGACCTGCAGACGATCATCTCCGAGCTGACCCAGGCCTCGGAGAACCTGGGCCAGACCATCGCCCAGAGCATCGACACCGGCACCCAGCTGGCCGACCTGTTCTCCAACACCATCAACGCCCAGATCAACGCCCTGGACGCCTTCAACCGCTTCCAGGCCGCCTTCACCCCGACGGCGTCCAACCTCAACGCCATCGCCGCGGCGAACAACGTGGGCCTGCCGGTGTTCAACCAGGCCGAGGCGACCTACCAGAGCTTCCTCACCACCTTGAAGCCCCTGGCCGACCACCTGGCCCAGCTGCTGTCGACCTACCGGCCCGACATCAACATCCTCCTCGGCCAGGGCGACAACGTGGTGCGGGTCCTGCTGGCCCGCCAGTCCGACATCTCCGACCTCATCCACGGGCTCTACCGCTACACGCTCAAGTTCGCCAAGGTGCAGAGCCCGCCAGGTGAGCTCACGGGCGACGGGAGCGGGTTCGCCTACTTCAAGGTCTTCACCAGCTTCAGCGACATCGACAGGCTGGTCTGTGGTCTGGTGGCGCCCGCCGGGGCGCCGCCCCAGCTCCAGCAGAGCCTGGCCCCCCTCCAGTCCGCCCTAGGACCGCAGTTCGACTGCTCGTCCACGGCCTCGGCGGGCGCAGGATCGGTCGCGGCGCCGACGTCGTCGTCGGTGGCCGGGAACATGGCCACGTCCGCCATCTCCGGCCTGGCCCAGCCCCAGGTGCCCGAGCGGGCCGGCGTGGGCAGCGTCATCCACGCGATGAGCGGTCGGTGACGCCGCGCCGCTGTCCTCGCCGTGACGGTCGGCCCGGCTCGATCAGGGCTTCGACGTGGTCGATGTCGTCGACGTGGTGGAGGTGGTGGAGGTCGTCGACGTGGTTGTGGTGGTCGGCCGGCTGGAGGTGGTCGGCGGGCTGATCGAGGTCGCAGTCGTCGTGGGCGTCGACGTGGTCGGCGGCGCTGCCGGGACAACAGCCGTCGGTACGGTCGTTCTCGGCGGCTGGGTCGTCGAGGCGATCGACGACGTGATCGATCGAGGCATCGTCGTTGCCGGCGCGAAATTGGTAACTGGCGTGGCTGGCAGCGAGGCTGACGGGGTCGCCTCGGTCGGGCCCGGACTCGCGACCGTCGGGGGCGGAGCAGGGGGGAGCTGGTCCGTGACGGGGGGCGAGGTGACCTGGCGAACCTGCTGGCTCCGG
>DASXCO010000141.1 GCA_036491125.1 Acidimicrobiales bacterium
AAGTCGGGGGGACCACCGAGGTCGAGGGCGGTGCGCAGCTCGGCGGGGATGTGGCGCCCGAAGTGCTTGACCGTCTCGATGCGCACCCCGTCGTGGATCAGGGTCTTCACGAAGGCCCGCTCGGCCAGGCGCCTGGCTACCCGCACCGGGACCGGGCCCCCGCCCACCAGGTGGGCCGTCCCCTCCCCGCCGTCGCCCGGGCGCTGCCAGACCACGACCAGGTCGGCGCGGGTGCTGGCCCTGCCCTTTCCCGCCAGGAGGGCCACCAGGGCGTCGGCGGCGTGCGCGGCGCGGGGCTCGGTGCTCCCCGCTGTACGGGCCGCGGTGTGGATGCGGTCGGTCTCGGCCTCCAGGGCATTGAGGACCGGGATCCCGACCACCGGGGGAAGGGCGCCGGCCAGGCGGATCATGCCCAGGTCGTCGCGCCAGGCCCGGACCTCCCGGGCCCCCTGCTGGGCGGCGTGCAGGCCCTCGGCGTCGGTGGCCCCGAGGCGGCGACTGCGGGCGTTGTCGCGCAGCACCTGCAGGCTCGAGGCCTTGGCCAGGGCCACCAGCTCGGCCTCGGTCCCCGGACAGGCCGCCTCGGTCCTGGTGATCTCCTCGGCCTGGGCCAGCGACAGCTCGCCTGTCACCACCGCCTCCTTGGTCGCCGGACAGTCCTCGACGGCATCGGCGGTGCCCAGGGCGGCGCGGGCCACACCGGCGCTGGAGCCGGTGCTGCGGGCCAGCCACTCCACGGCATTGGCGTAGCCCCGCCGGCGATGGGCCCCGGCCTCGGCCGCCCGGGCGGCCAGGCGGGCTCGGGCCGCGGCGCAGGTCTTCTCGGTGCGGGCCAGGTCCTCGGCCATGGCGGCGCAGTCGTCGCCGGTGAACGCCTCGGGCTGCAGGCCCCAAAGCGCCTCCCGCAGGGCCCGGCTCGCCACCGTGGGGCTCTTGGGCATGCCACTCCTCGCTCGTGGGGCGCGCACTGTGGGCGCGCTCGGCTGATCAGAGGAGGGCGGTGACTGCCTCGCCCACGAAGGCACCGCCCACGCTACCCGAACGTATGTTCGATGTCAAGGGGAATGTGCGCCTGGAGCTAGCGGGTAGACCAGCCGGGGTCACGGCCCGTGAGGCCGATCAGGTGGTCGAACGGTGGTGCCGTCGGCGCCACCTCGACCACAGGCCCGAAGAGCCCCTCGCGCGCCTCCGGCTGGTCGGCGAACTGCCCGACGAAGCCGAGGACCGCTTCGAGGGTGCTCGGGTCGCAGTCGTACGCCTGGCCGCTGGCCCGGGCCAGGTCCCATCCGTGGACGACCACCTCATCGAGGGCCACAACGCCTGCGATCTCACCGGGCAAGTCCACCCCACCGGCGCGGGTCATCCCGCTCCAGGCCGTCGGGTCGCGCCACGCCTCAGCAAGGCCCTCGAGGTCCCGGGGGATGCGGGTCCGCCAGTCGGCGGCCAGTCGCGACGCATCGCCAGCGGGGGCCCCGTCCCCGAGGTCACCGGTGTCCTTGCGTGCGGCCGCGGTGAAAGCGATAGCGAGTCCGCCGATGTGTTCCAGCAGGTCGCCGACGGCGTAGGCGGGGCACGGCGTCGGCCGGTCCAGAATCCCGTCGGGGACCTCATCGATCAGGGCCGCCATCCGTCGCGTCGCCGGCGCTAGGTCCACAAGCATCATGGGCTGATCTCCTCCAGAGTCGTCCGTCTCCAGTGTCTCGACGTGATCACACCGGCAAGGTCATCGCGCCGGGTCTCGGCAACGTACCTATTGCCGGGCATCGCCTCCTAGCTCTCGTACTCGTCGTGGTGGGGAAACTCCGACACGTGCAGCTGACGGCCAAGCGGCGTCAGGTCGAGATAGTTGTAGGTACCGAGCAGCAGATCGCCGCCACGTGCGTACGACGAGTACGTGTGGAAGATCCTGTCATCGTCCCAGAGGAACACGCTCGTGCCCGGCTGCTCTCCCTCGAGGAACCAGGTCTCACCGCGCTCCTCGATTTCCGACCTGGTCCGGTAGTTGTACTCGACAGGAGCGATCGACTCATCGAGGGTGACGTGGAAGTCGTAGTTGAAGTCGCTGTCGAACGACGAGTAGACGGGCACGCTCCAGCCCATGCGCGTCCTGAACCGGTCGAGCGTCGGCCACGGCCCCCGTGCCACGACCGCCAAGGTCGTGTCGGCGGCGTGCAGGTGCGAGAGATGCCCGATGCTGTCGATCAAGAAGGAGCAGCTCGGGCAGCCGGCATCCAGGTCCCATCTCCACATCAGGTGGTAGACGATCAGCTGGGGACGCCCCTCGAAGAGATCGGCGAGGCTGGCCTTGCCTTTCGGCCCCTCGAAGACGTAGTCCTTGTCGACCTCGACCATCGGCAGCTGGCGACGCTCGGCGTTGAGCTGGTCGCGCTGCCTGGTCAGCTCCTTTTCCCTGGTCAGCAGGTGCTTCCGGGCCGCCAGCCACTCGTCTCGGGACGCGACGGACGGGACATCCATGGCGTCTCCTTTCGGTTCGTGCCGGTTGTCTCGAAGTCAGACCGCGCTCAGGAGCGAAACTCATCGCGGAACTATCTGGATGTCGTGGCCGTCGCCGGGGGCGCGGCTTCCGATCCGAGCAGCGGAGCGCACCGCGACAAAGCTAATCCTCGCGGTGTTACAGGCTCGCGGCATGCTGACGCCATGACCCGTGACATCGCCACCGTCGCCCAGGCTCTGGTCGTCCTCGCTCTGGCGGCCGGCTGCGCCGCCTCGGCACCGAGCTCGGGCCTCACCAGCACGACGGTCGCGCCAATCACGACGACGACGGAGCCCAGCGCCACCGCGACCACGGCCGCTCCTGCACCGGCCGCCGCCGCTCCGACGGGCGCAGTACCCAATCCCGCCCTCACGCCCGGCGAGGCCCTACCAGGTGTCACGGCGGCGCAGGTGTGCCAGGCGGGCTGGGCCAGCGCGCACCGAGACGTCCCTGAGGCCGAGCGCGTCGCCGTGTTCGCCGCCTATGGCGTGCCCTACGCGCAGCGGGGCGGCTACGAGCTGGACCATCTCATCTCGCTCGAGCTGGGCGGCGACAACGCCCGTGCCAACTTGTGGCCCGAGCCCCACGACCGCCCCGGCTTCCCGGGGAGCCAGACCAAGGATGGCGCCGAGAACCGGCTGCACGATCTCGTGTGCGCCGGCCGGCTCGACCTGGCCGCCGCCCAGCGCGCCATCGCCACGAACTGGCAGACGACGCTCGCCGGCTCCGGCCCCTCGCCCTGACCGACGTCACGAACACGTCGGTGCTTGATGCCGCTTCGACAGGGCCGATCACGTCGATCCGGTCCTAGCCGAACCTCCCTGCGACGCTCAACCCTAGAATCGTGCGGTGCCTGCGTATGTTGTCGTTGACATAATGCCGACAGACGCCGACCGAGCTGCCCGGTACCGCGAGCTCTCGGGTCCCAGCGTCGAGCGACATGGCGGTCGCTTCCTGGCGCGAGGCGGCGAGCTGACTTTTCTGGAAGGCAACTGGGAGCCCGCCCGGATCGTCATCATCGAGTTTCCCTCGTCGGATGCCGCGCAGGTCTGGTTTGACTCCGAGGACTATCGCGAGGCGCGTGCCGTCCGCCAGGGTGCGGGCACCTGGCGGATGGTGGTCGTCGACGGTCTCTAGCTCGTCGGATAGCTCTCCTCAGCGCGGGCTTCTTCGGCGTGTCCGAGAAGCCGGCGAGCGTTCAAGCCTCGGCCGGCAGCCGTCAACCATACGTTCACCTTGTCCCGTTATGGTCCGCCGCACCTCAGCAGAAAGAGACGGCCGTGACGGAGTTGGTTCGCCTGACGGGTCGGCTCCTGCTCGCACTGCTGGCCCCTGACCACTCCCAACGGAGGTTGCGATGCGCAAACGGTTTCTGTCCCTCGCGAGTGCCGTGATCTTGCTCACCACACTCGCCTCCTCAGCACTTGCTCCCTCGGCCCGCGCTTCGTCGGCTAATCCGCCGAAAGCCGCCGGTCCGTGTGGGACGCTGAGTGCGGCCCCCACGTACTCCCATGTCATCTGGGTGTGGATGGAGAACCACAGCTATAGCGACATCATCGGCAGCTCGCAGGCCCCTTACATCAACACGCTGGCCAACCAGTGCGGGCTGGCCACGAACTACCACAACATCTCCCATCCGAGCCTTCCCAACTACATCAGCGCCACATCGGGGCTCGGGCTCTCGGACCTGAAGAAGTTCGACAACGACTGCAGTCCCTCCAAGCACTGCAGCACCACCGCACCGAGCGTGTTCGGCCAAGGCGAGACCTGGAAGGCGTACGAGGAGTCGATGCCGTCGAACTGCGACCCGTCGAACGCCGGCGAGTACGCCGTCCGCCACAACCCGCCGCCGTACTACACGACCCTCAGCGGATGCACGACGCTCGACGTCCCCTACACCCAGCTGGCGACCGACCTCACCAACAACACACTGCCCGCGTTCTCGTTCATCACCCCCAACGTGATCGACGACATGCACGACGGGACCATCCCCGACGGCGACTCATGGCTGGCCAACAACCTGCCGACAATCTTCAACAGCGCTCAGTACAAGAGCGGCACGACGGCCGTGGTCGTCACCTGGGACGAGGGCGAAGGTGGCACGAGCAACGACTGCGCCACGAACACCAGCGACATCGGTTGCCACGTAGCGACCATCGTGGCCAGCCCTAGCACTGCCCCGGGGACAACGTCGGGAACGTTGTTCAACCACTACTCCCTCCTCGGCACCGCCGAACAGCTGCTCGGACTGCCGAAGCTGGGCTTGGCGTCCCAGTATCCGACCTTGACTTCAGCCTTCAACCTGTAGCACCCAGCGGCGCCCGGTGGCAGTGCCCCGGGCGCCGCTGCGCGCCCAGCCTCCACCACCAGGCGCTACACGACTAGCGGCGCCAGTTCAGGCAGTTATCTTCGCGCCATGGGGATCTCTCCATATGTGGCGGCCCTGCGGGGCGCCGTCGGAAGCCGTCTTCTCATGCTGCCTTCAGTTAGCGTCCTCCCGCGGGATCCAGCTGGGAGAGTCCTGCTGGTGCGCCATGCCGACTCGGAGAAGTGGGACACCATCGGCGGATTCGTCGAGCCGGACGAGACACCCCAAGAAGCCGCCATGCGAGAGGCGCGCGAGGAGGCAAGCGTCGAAGTCGAGCTGGTGCGCCTGTTGGCTGCCTTGGGGGGCCCGGA
>DASXCO010000142.1 GCA_036491125.1 Acidimicrobiales bacterium
CCAACAGGATCGCCAGCAGCGACCCCTCCCGGTTCGCCCTCAGCGGGGTCGAGCGATCCCGGTCCACCACCTCGAGCGGGCCCAGGACCCGAAACTCCATCGCCCCCCCACGGGATCGTTTGTGCCACCAGCCTGACTCCCCCCATCTGCCAGGGCAAATGGTCGCTCCAGAGAACGCCCACCGAACGCCCAGCGAACGCCCAGTGGTCATCCTCAACATGGGCAACAGGTCTTCACGGAAGGACCTGGACCAGCCGAGTCGGGCAGACGGGGAAAGGGAAGGGTGGGTCATGCAGACGGCAGTGGTGCTCCCGAGCCAAAGAGGTGCGGACGAAGACCAGGGAGGCACCAGTGACGAGCTCGAGTCGAGGGCGTCCGAGGCGACGACCCTCAGAGTGGTCCTCGACGAGCCTCTCGCTCAGTGCTCGGGCGGGGCTCCTCGACGCCAGCTGTGGACCCGGTGGTTGCGGCGGACCGCGATCCTGGTCCTACTCGGGCTCGCTGCCCTGGCCGGAATCAGCCGTACCAACGACCTCGGTGCCGCCGGTCATCTTCTCGCTCACCCCCGCTGGCAATGGCTGATGGCAGCCCTGACGCTCGAAGCGGCATCGATGCTCGTCTTCGCTCGGATTCAGCAGCGTCTGCTCCGCGCCGGCGACGTCGACATCGGTCTCGGGTCGATGACGGCGATCACCCTCGCGAGCGACGCCCTGGCCCGCACGCTCCCCGGCGGAGTGGCATGGGGCGCCCCCTGGGTCTTCCGCCGGCTGCGGCGGAGGGGCGCCGACCGGCTGCTCGCCGGTTGGGTGGTGCTCGTTGCCGGAGCCCTGGGGAGCTTCGCTCTGTTCCTCGTCGTGGCGGCCGGAGTCGAGATCGCCGGCGACCGCGGACCGGTGGCCGACTTCCGGACGCTGGTGGCGGTCCTGGCCGCCATTCCTCTCGTGGCTGCGGGAGGCGTCCTGGTGGGGCGCCGCTCCGAGCGAGCGCGCTCAGTCGGTCAGGCATTGGTGGCGAGCGTCGCCACCAATGTCCCTCCCGCGGGTCACATCGTGCATGCCGTCACGGAGCTGGGGACTCGGGTCCGTGCGGTCGGGCTCGACCTGCGTGGGTGGATCCGCACTGGTGCATTGGCCGTTCTCAACTGGCTCTGCGACTTCGCCTGCCTGGTGGCGTGTCTGTCGGCGACGGGTGCATCGGTGCCATGGCGGGGCGTACTCGTCGCCTATGGCCTGGCTCAGGTTGCTTCCTGGATCCCCATCGTTCCCGGAGGTCTCGGCGTGGTTGAAGGCGGCCTCTCCTTTCTCCTCGTCGCCTACGGGATGCCGGCGGACAGCGCCTTGGCCGGCGTGCTCCTCTACCGCGTCGTGAGCTTCTGGGCCGTCGTACCGGCGGGCTGGGGGACCTGGGGTGTGTTGACCGCCCTCGAGCATCGGAGCGATCCAGGCAAGCAGCCTGTCATCGCCCCCGCGTTGCGCGCGGCCTAGATCGGCCCCGCAGCTCGATAGTCGAGGTCAGAAGCCGGGCGCACCGCACTGGCCGCTCTTGGAGGCGGCCACGTTGGGCTGGCCGTCGTCGGTTGGCGGCGGCACGTTGCCGGTGCACGACAAGGCGCCGGTCAGGTGGTTTCGCTCGAGCTCGGCGGGCGCGCCCGTGGTCCCCGTCACGCTGACCGCCCCGGTGATGGTGTTGCCGCCCAGCTCGACGGAGCCCGAGCTTTTCGTGATGGTCACGCTCTGCTTGATGACGTTGCCGCCGCACGGGGCCATCGAGTCGTCACGGTCGCCGCCGTCGCCGATCAGCACGAATCCGCTGGTCTTGGTCAGGCTCACGGCGCCGTTCACCGTGCTGGCGCAGATCCGGACGGCCGTGGCTCCGTTGGAGGAGACGGCCCCGTTGATCTGGGAATGGTCGGCGGCGAGGGCGGCGCCGGGCGCCACGGTCACAGCGCCGTTCACGGTCGCGCCCTGGAAGCATGTCGAGCCGGTGACGGTGATCGACCCGTTGTGGGTCCCACTGATGACCGTGCAGGTGACGTTCTGCACGAGCGGTCTAGCGGTGGCGGAACCGAGGAAGCTGGAGTCGCCGGAGTAGGAGGCAGTGATCTGCCGCGCGCCGGCGGTCAGCCCCGGGGTGGTCAAGGAGGCCTTGCCGCCGGCGAGGTT
>DASXCO010000143.1 GCA_036491125.1 Acidimicrobiales bacterium
GGCCCTGGGGGGCACGCTGGTGGCTCGGGGTCCGGGGGGCGATCGGACGATCCCGGCCCAGTCGTTCTTCGAGGGCTTCCTGCAGACGGCGCTCGGCCCCGACGAGCTGCTCACCGAGATCCGGGTTCCCAAGGCCAGCGCCGGCTGGTCGTACCAGAAGTTCAACCGCCGGGCCCAGGACTGGGCCATCGTGGGCGCCGCGGCCGTTCGCAACGGGACCACGGGCGTGGCCCTGGTCAACATGGGGTCGACCCCGCTGCGGGCCTCGGCCACGGAGGCGGCTCTGGCGTCGGGCGCGAGCATCGGCGACGCCGCTGCGGTCGCCGCCGAGGGGACGGAGCCGTCGGGCGATCTCAACGCCAGCCCCGACTTTCGTCGCCACCTGGCCACCGTGCTCGTCCGCCGGGCCCTCGAGGAGGCCGCCGGCTGAGTCGCCGGTCGGTGGGAGAATTGCGGGGTATGGATCCTGACGGTGTGAGGGCGGCGCTGGCCGCCCATGAGTACCTGGCCGACGAGGGCCTGGCCACGGCCGTGTACCTGGCCGTCGTCCTCCGCCGGCCCCTGCTGCTCGAAGGCGAGGCTGGGGTGGGCAAGACGGAGGTCGCCAAGGTCCTCTCGCGCTGGACCGGCGGGGAGCTGGTCAGGCTCCAGTGCTACGAGGGGATCGACGTGGCCCAGGCGGTGTACGAGTGGGACTACTCGCGCCAGCTCCTGCACCTGCGCACGGCCGAGGTGCGGGGGGCGGCCGGAGGCGAGCCCCCCGGACCGGATCTGGAGGACGAGCTGTACTCGGAGCGCTTCCTGGTCCCCAGGCCGCTGCTCCAGGCCATCGCCCCGACCGGCGCTCGACCGGGCGGCGCCGATCGACCGGCTCCCGTGCTGCTCATCGACGAGATCGACCGGGCCGACGACGAGTTCGAGGCGTTCCTGCTGGAGATCCTGTCGGACTATGCCGTGACGGTGCCCGAGCTGGGCACGTTCCGGGCCGAGACGCCCCCGGTCGTGGTCATCACGTCGAACCGGACCCGTGACGTGCACGACGCGCTCAAGCGCCGTTGTCTGTACCACTGGGTCGAGCATCCCGACTTCGAGCGCGAGGTCGCCATCGTCAGGCTTCGGGCACCAGGGGTGGCCGAAGCGTTGGCCGCGCAGGTCGCGGCCGCCGTCGAGCAGCTGCGCGAGATGGGGCTGTACAAGCCGCCGGGCGTCGCTGAGACCATCGACTGGGCTCAGGCGCTCGCCGCCCTCGGTCGGTCGAAGCTCGACGAGGCCGCCGTATCCCTCACGCTGGGCAGCGTGCTCAAGTACCGGGAGGACGCCGAGCGGGTCCGCTCGGCGGGAATGGCCGACCTGGTGCAGGCCGCCGTCACCCGGGGGGCGTGACGAGGCGATGGCGACGGCCCACATCGAAGGCGACCGCATCGCGGTCGCCTTCGCCCATGTCCTGCGGGGAGCGGGCCTCGACGTGCCGGTCGGATCGGTGGTCAGCTTCGCCCAGGCTCTCGGCGCAGTGGGTGTGGGAGCACAGCGCCCGGTCTACTGGGCGGGGCGGGCGACGCTCGTCACCCGCCCCGAGGACGTGTCGGTGTTCGACCGGGCCTTTGCCGCCTTCTGGTTGGGCGAAGGGAGCGCGCCGACAGCGCACTCGGAGGTCGTTCCCCTGACAGTCGTGACCGACGATGCCGCGGAGGACTCGCCGGCGCCGCCGGAGGCGGCCACCGCACCGTCGGCGCCGACCCTGACCGTGCGGTACAGCCCCACCGAGGTCCTGCGCCACAAGGACTTCGCTGCCTGCTCGCCCGCTGAGCTGGCCGAGGCCCGCCGATTGATCTCCGACATTCGGCTGCGCGCCGCACTCCGCCGCTCCCGCCGGCTCGAGCCCGCCCGCCGGCCCCGCGGGCGACCCGATCTGCGCGGGACCGTGCGCGGTGCGCTACGGGCAGGTGGCGAGCCCGTGCGCCGGGCGTACCTCGAGCCCGGGCGACGGCCCCGGCGTGTGGTCCTGCTGTGCGACGTGAGCGGCTCGATGGAGCCCTACGCCCGGGCCCTGCTGCGGTTCCTGCACGCTGTCGTCGCCGGCGGGTCGCGGGTCGAGGCGTTCGCCATGGGCACCCGGCTGACCCGCCTGACCCGCCAGCTGTCGGCACGCGATCCGGATGCCGCCCTGCGTGACGCGGCGGCAGCGGTGGTCGACTGGTCGGGGGGTACCCGGCTCGGCGCCGACCTGCGGGCGTTCAACGACCGGTGGGGTGTCCGGGGCATCGCCCGGGGAGCCGTGGTGGTGATCCTCTCGGACGGGTGGGACCGGGGAGATCCGGCGGTCCTCGCCGGCGAGATGGCCCGGCTGCGCCGGGTCGCGCACCGCGTCGTCTGGGTCAACCCGCTGAAGGCTTCACCGGGGTACGCCCCGCTGGCCCGGGGCATGGCCGCTGCGTTGCCGTACGTTGACGATTTCGTAGAAGGCCATTCGGTGGCTTCGCTGGAGACACTGGTGGAGGTGGTGGCGCGATGAGAGAAGTCCTCGGCGACATCGAGCAGTGGCGGAGCTCGGGACGACGGGTGGCGCTGGCCCGCGTCGTGGGGGTGGAGGGGTCGGGCCCCCGGGGGCCGGGTGCGGCCATGGCCGTGAGCGAGGACGGTGAGGTGGCCGGCTCGGTGTCGGGCGGGTGCGTCGAGGGTGCCGTGGTGACCGAGGCCCTCGAGGTGCTCGGAGGCGACGGCAGTCCCCGGGTGTGCACGTTCGGCTACTCCGACGACGAGGCCTTCGCAGTGGGCCTCACCTGCGGCGGCACGATCCACGTGATGGTGGAGCCGCTCGACTGGTGACCCTCTACGAGACCCTTCGTGACGCGCTGCTGGCCGAGGAGCCGGTGGCGTTGGCGACCATCGTCGAGGTGGCGGAGGAGGGCACGGACGGGAGCGAGGGTCCTGACCTGGCGCTGGGCGCCAAGCTGCTCGTGCGCCCCGACGTGCCACCACTCGGCTCGCTGGGAGACGAGGCCCTGGATCGGGTCGTCGCTCGGGATGTCCTCGGCGCCCTCGCGGCGGCGCGCACGTCCACCCGTCACTACGGTCGCCACGGCGAGGCCCGACAGCGTGAGGTCGGCATCTTCGTGGAGGCGTTCGCGCCGCCCCCGAGCATGGTGATCTTCGGCGCCGTGGACTTCACCGCCGCCCTGGCCAGAGTGGCGAAGCTGCTCGGCTACCGGGTCACGGTGTGCGACGCCCGCGCCGTCTTCGCCACCCAGGCCCGCTTCCCGATGGCGGACGAGGTCGTGGTGGACTGGCCCGACCGCCACCTGGCCAAGGTCGGGCAGAGCTTGGGTCCGCGCGACGCAGTGTGCGTGCTCACTCACGACCCCAAGTTCGACGTCCCCGCCCTCATGGCTGCTCTGGCCACCGGCGCCGGCTACGTCGGTGCCATGGGCTCGAGGCGCACGCACGCCGAGCGCGTCGAGCGGCTCCGGGAGGCGGGCGCCGCCGAGGAGGACCTGGCCCGGGTGATGAGCCCCATCGGTCTCGACATCGGCGCCCGCACACCTGAGGAGACGGCCATCTCGGTGGCCGCCGAGATCATCGGCCAGCGAACCGGGCGCCAGGCGCCGTCGCTACGCGACGCCGAGGGCCCCATCCATCCACGGCCGGCCCGGGAGGGCGGCCCAACAGAACGGCCGGCCCGGGAGGCCGGCCCAACAGAACGCCCGGCTGGGGAGGCCGGCCCGACGGAACGCCCGGCTGGGGAGGCCGGCCCCGACGATGGGGCCGCCACCGCTCGTGTCCAGGCCCGGACTGGGACAGACTGACGCCATGGAGAAGCCACCACCCGAGGAGCATCCGGTCGTGCGCGTCTCCGACGGCGACCGCAATCAGGCCGTCGACCTACTACGGCGCCACACCGCCGAGGGGCGTCTCACCCTCGACGAGTTCTCCGAGCGGGTCGGGCTCGCCTTTGGCGCCCGCACGCAGGCGGACCTCGAACAGGTGATGGCCGACCTGCCGACGGTGCAGGCGCCGGTGCCGGAGACGGCGCGGCGGAAGGCCAAGGGGTGGACGGTCTCCATCATGAGCGGCTCCCGTCGCACGGGTCGCTGGCGTCCCCAGCCTCATACCAAGGCGGTGGCGATCATGGGCGGCTGCGAGTTGGACCTGCGCCAGGCCGAGATCGACGGCGAGGAGATCGTGATCACCGCCGTCGCGTTCATGGGCGGGATCGACATCGTCGTCCCCGAGGGCATCGAGGTGGACCTGAGCGGCATCCCGTTCATGGGTGGCAAGGACCTCAAGGTCCGCGACGTCCCCCCGACTCCGGGCGCCCCGCGAGTGAGGGTCAGGGCATTCCCGATCATGGGCGGGGTCACGGTGCGCAACAAGGGCCTCAAGGAGAAGGTCCGGGGCCTGATCGAGGGTGGCGATGTCGCGGGCGCGCTCGGTGCCGCCACCGATGCGCGGGCCTTGTCACACCAGGCGCGGAGGAAAGCTCGGTGGGAAGCCGACCAGGCACGACGGCATGCTCGTCGGGAAGCCCACGGCCCTCGCTGGTCGGAGCGGCGTGACGACGTGGAACCCGACTTCGAGGAGCCCGATCCGGTCGAGGCGCCCGAGGAGCTCCCTACCGCTCCCGACGGCACGGTGACGATCCTGTTCAGTGACATCGCCGGGTACACGCCCATGACCGAGCGGCTGGGCGATCTGAGGGCCGGCGAGCTGCTGGCCACCCACAACAAGATCGTGCGCAGCCAGGTCGCGGCCCACGGCGGCTACGAGGTCAAGGCTCAGGGCGACGGCTTCATGGTCGCCTTCGCGGGCGCCGGGAAGGCGCTGCGCTGCGCCGTCGCCATCCAGCAGGCGTTCGCCGAGCGCAACACCACGGTTCCGGACGAGTCCATCGACGTCCACCTGGGGCTGCACACCGGCGAGGCGGTGCGCCAGGGCGACGACTTCCTGGGCCGGACCGTCATCGTGGCCAGCCGCATCACCGCCCAGGCCCGGGCCGGCGAGATCCTCGTCTCCAGCCTGATCCACGAGCTGGCGGCCAGCTCGGGCGAGTTCTCCTTCGGGGAGCCCCGACGGGCCGAGCTCAAGGGCATCGCCGCGGCCCAGGTGCTCTACCCCGTGGCCTGGTCGTTCTGAGCGGTCGGTAGCCGGACCGTGACCACGGCGGCCGTGGTTCTGGCCGCGGGCGGCGGCAGTCGCTTCGCGGGACGGACGAGCAAGCTGCTGGCGCCGTTTCGAGACCGGCCCCTCGTGTCGTGGGCGGTCGATGCCGCCCTGGGTGCCGAGCTCGACGAGACGGTGGTGGTGAGCGGGGCGGTGGACCTCTCTGCCGTGGTGCCCGTCGACGTCACGCTGCTCCACAACGAAGGGTGGTCCTCGGGCCTGGCCACCTCCCTGCGGGTCGGGCTCGACTGGTGCGAGCGCCAGGACCACCGGGCCGCGGTGGTCGGCCTGGGGGACCAGCCACTTGTCTCCGCCGAAGCCTGGCGGACCGTGGCCGCATCCACCAGCACCCCGATCGTCGTGGCGACCTACTCCGGACGGCGCCGCAACCCGGTCAAGCTCGACCGCGCCGTGTGGCCACTCGTCCCGGTCACGGGCGACGAGGGCGCGCGGGCCGTGATGGGCAGTCAGCCCGCACTGGTGTCCGAGGTAGCGTGCCCGGGGGATCCAGCCGACGTCGACACGGTGGAGGATCTGAGACTGTGGAGCTGACAAACGAGTTCACCGTAGGTGTCCCGACCGAGCAGGCCTGGGCCCTCCTGACCGACGTGGAGCGGATCGCACCCTGCATGCCCGGCGCCGAGCTCCAGGAGGTGGAGGGGGACGAGTACCGGGGCGTGGTCAAGGTGAAGGTCGGGCCGATCACGGCGCAGTACAAGGGCCGGGCCAGCTTCGTCGAACGCGACGTTCCCGGGCTGCGGGCCGTGCTGCGGGCCGACGGCCGTGAGACCAGGGGCCAGGGCAACGCCAGCGCCACGATCAGCGCCTCGCTCCATCCCGACCCCGGCGGCACCCGGGTCGCCATCGTCACCGACCTCGCCGTGACGGGGCGGGTCGCCCAGTTCGGCCGGGGCGTGCTGGCCGACGTCAGCACCAAGCTGCTCGGTCAGTTCGTCGACTGCCTCGAGACGACCGTCCTGGGCCGGGTGGAAGCTGCGGACGAGTCGCCCGCTGCCGCTCCCGTCGAGACACCCGGACTGGTGGGTGGGGGGGACGAAGAAGCTGCTGCCGGCCCGATCACAAACGGTGTCCCCGCCACCCCGGGCACCGACGGCGCCGGGCAACCGACCGTCCGCCGTACCGAGGGCGCGCCGGCCGAGCCCGTCGACCTCATCGGCGTCGCGGGAGGATCGGTGGCCCGTCGCGCCGGGCCAGCGGGCGTCGTGGCCATCCTGGCCATCCTGGTGATCGTGCTGCGCCGGCGCCGACGGCGATGAACCCCGACGACCGGGAGGACGTGGCCGTCCTCCTCGGCCGCCTGCCCCAGGGTCGTTTCGAGGTGGTCCTGCGCAACCGGCGGGGCAAGCCCACGGTCATCCGCAACGAGCCGCTCCTCGACGATGGGACTCCGATGCCCACCCGATGGTGGCTCTTGGACCCCGCCCTACGGGCATCGGTGGACCGCCTCGAGGCCGCCGGTGGGGTGAAGGCGGCGGAGGCGGCGGTGGATCCCAGCGAGCTGGCGGCGGCCCACGCCCGGTACGCGACCGAGCGCGACGCGGCGGTCCCCACTGACCACCACGGACCGCGACCCGCCGGTGGCGTCGGGGGGACCCGACAGGGCGTGAAGTGCCTGCACGCCCACCTGGCGTGGTACCTCTCCGGGGGCGATGACCCGGTGGGGCGCTGGGTCGCCGCCCGGCTGGATCTCGCCCCATCCAGTGCGGGCCCCGTGGCCGCGATCGACTGCGGCACGAACTCGACCCGACTGCTGGTGGCCGATGCCGACGGCCGCCCGCTCGAGCGGCTCATGCGCATCACCCGGCTCGGGGAAGGCGTCGACGCCGCCGGCCACCTCGCTCCTCGGGCGATCGACCGGACCGTGGCTGTCCTCGGCGAGTACCGGGACCTCATGGAACGCCACGGCGTCGTCGGGGCGCGGGCCACAGCGACCTCGGCCGCTCGGGACGCCGCCAACCGCGACCAGCTGTTCGCCCAGGCCGAGGAAGCGCTCGGCGTACCGTTGGAGCTCCTCTCCGGCGAGGCGGAAGGGCGGCTGTCGTTCTGTGGTGCCACCGCCGAGCTCGATCCCCGCGACGGTCCCTATCTCGTGGTCGACATCGGTGGCGGCTCGACGGAGCTCGTCACCGCGCCACTCCCGGGTCCCGGCGACGCGAGCGGCAACGGCGCTGATGTCACCCCTTCGGTGGCGGTGGCGTCCGTGGACGTCGGTTGCGTCCGCATCACTGAGCGCTTCCTGCACCACGACCCTCCGTTGCCAGATGAGCTGGCGGATGCGGCCGACGCAGTTCGCGCCGGTCTCGACGCCGCCGTCGCCGCGGAACCGGCGATCATCAGGACCGACCGGCTGGTCGGCCTGGCGGGCACGGTCGCGACCCTCTCCGCCATCGACCAGGGCCTCGTCCGCTACAGCCGCGAGCGCATTCATCACTCGGTCCTGGCTCGACCGCGCGTCGAGGCGCTCCTCGACGCGCTCGCGGGCGAACGCAGGGACGATCGACTGCGCCGTCCCGGGTTGGAGGAGGCGAGGGCCGACGTGATCGTCGGCGGGACGGTCGTCCTGGCGACGCTGATGCGCCAGTTGGCCTTCGAGTCGTGCCTGGTATCGGAGTCGGACATCCTCGACGGTCTGGTGATGAGCCAGCTCGGGCCCTGAGGACGCCGGCCGTCGTCACTAGAGTGCCGGGGATGCCCCTCTCCGAGCGCGTCCTCATGGGTCCGGGGCCCTCGAACCCCTATCCCGAGGTGACTGCGGCGCTGGGTCGACCGCTGCTCGGTCACCTCGATCCCGAGTTTCTCGCCGTACTGGACGAGACGTGCGATCGGCTGCGGGCGGTCTTTCGTACGGCCAATGGGTTGACGCTGCCGATCAGCGGCACGGGCTCGGCGGGCATGGAGGCGGCGTTCGTCAACCTGGTCGAACCTGGCGATCCCGTCGTCATAGGCGTGAACGGCCTGTTCGGAGAGCGCATGTGCGACGTGGCAGGCCGTTGCGGGGCCGATGTCACCCGCGTCGAAGCGACGTGGGGAGAGTCCATCGATCCCGCCCGCCTCGTGGCCGCACACCCATCGCCCAGGATCATCGCCGTGGTGCACGCCGAGACGTCAACCGGGGTCCGCAACGACGTCGAGCCGCTGGGGCCGGCCAAGGGCGACGCGCTCCTCCTGGTCGACTGCGTGACCTCCCTCGGCGGCATCCCCGTCGACGTCGACGCCTGGGGCGTGGACGTCGCCTACAGCGGCACGCAGAAGTGCCTGGGCGTGCCGCCCGGGCTGGCGCCGCTCACCGTCAGCGAGCGGGCGCGGATGCGCCTGCTCCGTCGGCCCCGGTCGTGGTACCTCGACCTGGGCATGCTCGCCGACTACATGGAGGCCGGGAGCGGTCGCAGGTATCACCACACCGTGCCCGTCCCGATGATCCAGGCCCTCCACGCTGGCCTCGGGGTGCTGCTCGAGGAGGGGCTGGAGGCGTCGTGGGCCCGCCACGGCGAGTGTGGCCGTCAGCTCCAGGAGGGGCTCGAGAAGCTGGGCTTCGCGCTCCTGGCCCAGGAGGGACACCGCCTGCCCGAGCTGACCACGGTGTGGGTCCCCGAGGCCGTGCTGCCCCGGGGAGTGACCGAGTCGGCGGTGCGCGCTCGGCTGCTCGACCGTTACGGGATCGAGATCGGCGGCGGTCTCGGGCCCCACGCCGGCCGGGCCTGGCGCATCGGGTGCATGGGGCACACCGCCCGCCCCCGCAACGTCACCCTGCTGCTCGGGGCCCTCGGCGAGGTGCTGGGCCGGTGAGCGGCGCGTCCGCTGGGCGCATGGCGGCCGCGCTCGAGGCCGGCCAGGGAGGCCGCCCCGGACGACAAGACTCGGGCGCTCCGGCGACCGAGGCGTGGCGGCCCGATCCCGATCAGGCGGCGGCCACCAATGTGGGGCGGTTCATGGCCCGCCACGGACTGTCGCGGTTCGAGGACCTCGTCGCTCGCTCGATCGACGACCCCGCGTGGTTCTGGGCCGCCGTGGTGGACTTCCTCCGCATCCCGTTCGTCGAGCCCTGGCGGGAGGTGCTGAACGTCGAGCAGGGAGCCCCCTGGGCCAAGTGGTTCGTCGGTGGTCAGCTCAACCTGGCCGACGTGTGCGTGGACCGCCACGCTGCCGCCGAGCCTGCCCGGACGGCGGTGGTCTGGGAGGGTGAGGACGGCGAGGTCCGCCGGTGGACCTACGGCGAGCTCCGGGCTCAGGCCGACGGGCTGGCCCGGATGCTGGCCGAGCGCGGGGTCGGGGAGGGCGACGCCGTCGGCATCTTCATGCCCATGGTGCCCGAGACCGTGGCCACCCTGATGGCGGTGGCCAAGCTGGGGGCCGTCTTCCTCCCGCTGTTCAGCGGCTACGCCCCGGTGGCGGTCAGCAACCGGCTGTCGGACGCCGGCGCCGTGGCCCTCGTGACCGCCGACGGCTTTCGCCGCCGGGGGGCGATCGTGCCGATGCTGGACGTGGCCCGGGAGTCGGTCGCCGCCGTCCCCTCGGTTCGCACGGTCGTCGTCGTGGAGCGGATCGGCACCGGAGGCCTCGACCTCGCTGCCGGCGACGGGCGCAAGTGGGCGCCGTGGCCGGGCCCGGGCGAAGCCGTCTCGTCCCGCCCTCTCGACTCGGAGCACCCGCTGTTCATCGGCTACACCTCTGGCACCACCGGTCGACCGAAGGGGTCGGTGCACGTGCACGGCGGTTTCGGGGTGAAGGTGGCCGAGGAGGTGGCGTTCCAGTTCGACTGCCGCCGCGACGACGTCCTCTTCTGGTTCACCGACGTCGGATGGATCATGGGGCCCTGGGAGGTGTTCGGCGGGCTGGCCCTGGGCGCCACACTGCTGCTCTACGAGGGCGTCCCCGACTACCCGGGTCCCGACCGGCTGTGGGCGGTGCTCGAGCGGCACAAGGTGAGCATCTGCGGGGTGAGTCCCACCCTCGTACGGGCTCTGATGGCTCATGGGGACGATCCCGTGACGGCCCACGACCTGTCGGCATTGCGCATCCTCGGCTCGACCGGCGAGCCCTGGAACGAGGACCCGTGGTGGTGGTATTTCCAGGTCGTCGGCGGCGGGCGTTGTCCGGTGATCAACATCTCGGGTGGAACCGAGGTCGGCGCCTGCTTCCTCTCGCCCCATCCGGTCGCGCCCCTCAAGCCCCTTTCGCTCGGAGGTCCGTCGCTCGGGATGGCGGTCGACGTCTTCGACGACCAGGGCCGGTCGCTGCGCAATGCCGTCGGCGAGCTCGTGTGCACCAAGCCGTGGCCGGGGATGACCAGGGGCCTGTTCCGCGACCCGGCGCGCTATCTCGACACCTACTGGTCCCGGTGGCCGGGAGTGTGGACCCACGGCGACTGGGCGTCGATCGACGAAGATGGCGAGTGGTTCCTGCACGGCCGCAGCGACGACACGATCAAGCTGGCGGGCAAGCGCCTCGGGCCGGCGGAGGTCGAGTCGGTGCTCGTCTCGCACCCCGGCGTGCTCGAGGCCGCCGCCGTCGGGATCCCCGACGCCGTCAAAGGGGAGGCGCTCTGGACGTTCGTCGTGCTCGGTCCCGGCTGGCAGCCCGGCGAGGAGCTGCGGGGCGAGCTGACGGCGCTGGTGGCCGACCAGTTGGGACGGTCGTTCCGGCCCTCGAGCGTCCGCTTCGCCACCGCTCTCCCCAAGACGCGCAACGCCAAGGTGCTGCGGCGAGCCGTGCGCTCGGCGGCGACCGGCGCCGATCCCGGCGACCTGTCGGCCCTCGAGGACCCGGCCGCGGTGGACGCCGTGCGGGAGGCCCGATGAGCAGCGGCCGGTGATCCGGGCTTCCACCCTCGAGCTGACCGGGCGTCGGGTGCTGCTGCGGCCGTTGGCCGAGGGCGACTTCCCGCAGTGGCAGGAGGTCCGCCGCCGCTGTCGCGACTGGCTGGTCCCGTGGGAGCCCCGTCCGCCCATGGGCTCCTCGGACGCGGTCGAGGACCGGCGCGCCTTCGCTGCCCGGTGCGGTGGCCGTGAACGGGAGCGCCAGCTCGGAAGCGGCTACGGGTTCGGCATCTTCGTCGAGGGTCGCCTCGGCGGGGAGATCAATCTGTCGTCGATCCAGCGGGGCCCCTTCCAGAACGCCTACGTCGGCTACTGGGTCGACAAGGCCCTCGCCGGCCGGGGCTACGCGCCGGAGGCCCTGGTGGTGGTGCTCCGCTTCGCGTTCGAGGACCTCGACCTGCACCGTGTGCAGGTCTCCATCATTCCCCGCAACCACGCGAGCCGGCGGGTGGTGGAAAAGCTCGGCCTTCGCAACGAAGGGGTGGCGGTGCGCTACCTCCAGATCGACGGCCGCTGGGAGGACCACATCCGTTACGCCATCACCCGCGAGGAGTGGGCCGAGTGGCGCGACCGCTACCTGGGCGCCTGGATCTGAGTCGCGCCCCGGCGGCTTCGCCGCCCCGGGCGGAGGCCCATCTCCGCCGCCTGCTGTCTTACGCCTCGGGCTGGCGGACGACTGCGGGCGAGTGACGGAAGAACGCC
Organism: Acidimicrobiales bacterium; assembly: GCA_036491125.1. Lineage (NCBI taxonomy): Bacteria > Bacillati > Actinomycetota > Acidimicrobiia > Acidimicrobiales > Acidimicrobiales bacterium. Next base: position 11,697 of record DASXCO010000143.1, read on the forward strand.
TCGACGTCGCGCTCGTAGGTGTACTCGGGAGGCGCCTCGCCGACGACGCGACGCAATCGACGGGCCCGGGCGAAGTTCTCGACGGCGCCCGCCGACGTGTACCGGTACGTGAACCCCGCCTCCTTGAGCCGACGGTTGTCGATGCCCCGCCCGAAACGAAGCAGGCTGAGCAGCTCGGAGGGCAGGTCGAGCAGGCCCAGCTCCCTGAGGGGGGCGGCGGCGACGTTCGTGAGCACCGGAGGCAGGGGCAGCAGGCGGGCGCCGCAGATGTTCGCAACCTCGCTCCATGGCAGTCGGCCGTCTCCCGCGACGTTGTAGATGCCGGCTACGCCGTGCCTGGTGACGAACTCGAGGCAGCGGACGACGTCACCCTCCTCGACGAACTGGAGCAGAGGGTCGAAGCCGAAGATGTAGGGCGCCGTCTGGCGCTCCAGGGCCTGGCTCGTCGCCGTCACGATCTCGGTCCCGAGCACGTTGGCGAAACGCAGCAGGCTCACAACCACGTGGGGGTTGTCCTCGGCGAAGTCGCGCAGGTAGCCCTCCGCCTCGAGCAGAGACGACTCGATCCTGGTATTCGGCGGCCCGGAGCGAGGAGTCTCCTCCCGGAACCACACTGGATCCTGGAACGAGGACCCGTACACCAGGGCGGACGACTTCACGACGATCTGACGGACTGGGGCGCCAGCCGCGCTGGCCGCGGCCAGCAGGTTCATCGTCCCGATGACGTTCGTCTCGTGCAGCGCCCGCCCGCTCATGCGGGTCGAGTCCACGACGAGGAAGGTGTGGACGATCGTATCGACCTGGGCGGCGCGCACGATGCGTGAGAGGATCGAGTAGCTCTGGTCCGCCCGCACGTACTCGGTTCGCTCGAGGGCGACCGTCGGCGTCACGGTGTCGAGGCCGACGATCATCTCCACGTCGGGATCCTGCTCGAGGGCCTGCGCCATGCGCCCACCCCAGAACGTCCCGAGTCCTGTGATCAGGACACGGCGGCCCACCCGGTCAGCCGAACCAGACGCTGCGCCGGGTCCGCAGCATGTCGTAGAGGTTGTCCTGGAGCTTGAGCCTGATGGACTCGGCCTCGTCCATGACCCGGCTCTTCGAGTAGCGCTCCTGCTCGGGCGGGACCTGGAAGGTGACCGGATCGAGCACGCGGAGCTTGAACTTGGCCGGGAAGTAGGCGACGGTCCCGAGGACAGGCCCCAGCGCCAGATGGTTGGCGGTGATCGGGACGTAGGGCACTCCGAGCAGCCGGGCGAGGGCGGGGACCTTGGCGACGGTCGGCATCGACTCCTCGGCCCCCACCACTGCGATGGGCACGATGGGCACGCCGGCGCGCATGGCCATCTCGACGAACCCACCTCGTCCGAAACGGCGCAGGCGGTACCGGTCCTGGTAGAGCTTGCCCGGACCCTTGGTGCCCTCGGGGAAGACGAGCACCAGCTGGCGCTGGTCCCGCAGCAGCCGGAAGGCGTTCTCGGGGTGGGCGGCGACACCCCCCAACCGGGACCACATGGTGCCGATGACCGGGAAGGTCTTGAAGATGTGGTCGGCGAGGCCGTAGACGGGCCGTCCCAACTCCTCCTCGATGCCGTGCATGATCACCGGTGCGTCGGACGGGATGGCGGCGGCGTGGTTGGCGACCAGGAGCGCACCGCCACTGGCAGGGACCTTCTCCAGCCCCTCCCACTCCACCCGGAACCACTGGCGGTAGAGCGGTCCGTAGATCTGCCGGGCGATGGCCCGCATGTGCTCCGAGCGGCCCCACTCGTCGACGTCGGACAGCCGGGGATCGTCGAGCGGCGTCTCGCCGTCGGCCTCCCGGGGGCGCAGCGGGACCAGTGCCGCAGGTCTCGGTGCCTCGACGAACCTGTCACCAGCGGCCACGGAGTCATGTTAGGTCGCCCGGACGGGCCTATCGTGAGGGCGAGGCTGACGGGGACGTAGCCCAACCGGCAGAGGCGGGGCGCTTAAAACGCCCGTAGTGAGGGTTCGACTCCCTCCGTCCCCACTGCCGGACACCCTTGAGCCCGCATGGTGCTCCGGTTGCTCACGCCGGTCGCCTCATCCCGACGATGCTGTCGCGGTCGCTGAAGGCCACTTCGGCAGCCGCCAGCTCGGTCCGGACCGTCGCCGTGGTGCCGGGCGAGACGCCGGCGCAGAGATCCTCCAGCACAGTCGTCCGAAAGCCGGCGTGGACGGCGTCCCACGCCGTGGCGGCCACGCAGTAGTCGCTGGTCAGGCCCACGACCTGCACGTCGTCGATCGCCCGGCCGCGCAGCCAGGTCTCCAGATAGGTCCCATCGGGGTCGGTGCCCTCGAAGCCCGAGTAGGCCGCCCGGAAGCGGCCTTTGGCGAAGATGGCGTCGGGGTCGCAATGCAGGTCAGGGTGGAGCTCGGCTCCTGGCGTTCCGACCACGCAGTGGGGTGGCCAGGTGTTGAGGTAGTCGGGCTGATCGGTGAAGTGGTGCCACGGGGCCTCGTGCTCGTCCCTGGTGGCGACCACGGCGGCGTAGAGGTCCCGGTGCTCGCGGACCCACGCCGTGATGTGGCGGGCGACCTCGTCGCCTCCTTCGACCCCCAGCGAGCCCCCGGGGCAGAAGTCCCTCTGCACGTCGGTCACGATGAGGGCTGTCGACCTGGACATCGTGGCCACCTCCTCACGGCCTGTTCCTGGTCAGGACTCTAGAGCGAGGATACGGTCTGCTCGCCATGGCCAGCATCGACGACATCCGGGCCGACCTGGCCGCCGAGCAGGAGGACCTCGACTCGCTCGTCGGGAGCCTCGACAATCGGGACCTGAGCCGTCCGACGCCGGCCGAGGGCTGGAACGTGGGGGACCAGATCGGCCACCTCGCCTACTTCGATGCTGCCGCCATCACGGCGCTCACCGCCCCGGATCACTTCCGCGCCCACGTGGAGGCCGCGCTGGCCCAGGGCGACGACTTCACTGCGCACCACCTCGACCGGGCTCGCGCTCTGTCCGGTCCGGAGCTGCTCGAGACGTGGCGACGCGGACGTCAGGACCTGCTGGCTGCTGTGGCCGGTGCCGATCCCGGCGTGCGGGTTCCCTGGTACGGGCCGCCCATGAGCCTGGCGTCGTTCGTCAGCGCCCGGCTCATGGAGGCGTGGGCCCACGGCCAGGACGTGGCCGACGGGGTTGGAGTCGTCCGGTCTCCGACGGGCCGCCTGCGCCACGTCGCCCACATCGGGGTTCGGTCGCGTCCGTTCAGCTACTCGGTGCGGGGCCGAGACGCGCCTCCCGAGCCGGTCAGGGTGGAGCTGGTGGCCCCGTCGGGCCAGCGCTGGACCTGGGATGGCGAGGGGTCTGTCGACGCGGTGTGGGGGTCCGCGCTCGGGTTCTGCCTGGTCGTGACCCAGCGACGCCACCTCGACGACACCGACCTCGTCGCAGACGGGCCGGGAGCTCGCGAGTGGATGGGGCTCGCTCAGGCCTTCGCCGGCCCGCCGGGCCCCGGCCGACGCGCAGGCCAGTTCACACCGCCCAGCTGAACGCGGTCGCTCAGGCGATCAGGTGGCGGCCGGCACCTCGGCACCGGCGCCGGGTCCAGGCTCGGGCGCGGCGCCTTCGGGACGCGCCTCGTCGCTCCTGCTCCGCCGTCGCCACAAGACAGCCACGGCGACGAACCCAACGGCGCTCAGGATCAACGCAACCACCTCGACGGCGTCCCACAGGTGGGGAATTGCGAGCCAGAAGTACTCGTCGGTGAACCGCGTGACCGACCACAGAGCGACGGCCGACGCCACCAGCAGTCCGACCGGTCGCCCTCGGGTCCAGCGCTCCAGGAGCAGCAGGATCCCGAGAATGGCGAAGCACTCGAGTGATTGGAAGATCGGCACCGGGATGCGCTTGCCCACCTGGCCGGCGTACTCCAGCCCGTACCAGGCGTTGGTGGGATGGCCACCGCCGTTCACCATCAGCTGGGGCCCGAGGAGGCGCCCAACTCCCCATGCCGCCACGAGCACCGGCGCCACGAGATCGAGGGCCCGGCTGGTGGGCAGCTCGGGGCAGCGGCGCCGGGCCAGCACGATACCGACCGGGACGGCGAAGAGCAGCCCGCCGAACGACGACAGCCCGCCGTGCCAGATGGCGAGGATGTCGCCGGGGTTGTTCACGTAGAAGCTGGCGTTGGCGATCACGTGCACCAACCGGGCCCCGACGATGGCGGACACCACGATCCACAGGAAGATCCCGGTCGCCCACCGCCACGGGTAGCCGTTTTTGCGTAGGCGGTGCTCGAAGTACCGCAGGGAGAACCAGAAGGTGAGCGCCAGCCCGATCCCGTACGTGTGGATCTGGAGCGCTCCGATGTGGAAGTCGACAGGGATTGGCTTCACTCGGCTCTCCAGGGCTCCGGGGGCGCGCCCCAGCAGGTCTTCTCAGTATGCACCGCCTGGTGGACCTGTGGTGCTCGGTGCCCGGCCGATCGTCGCCCGGTGGTTCCCGAACAGACGTTCGACTAGGATGCGGTCGTGAGCGATGACCGCGCCGTCCCCGTGCGCCTGCGCTGGCGGCTGGCGGAGGACGACGGCGGTCAGCCGGCGCTCTTCGGCGACGACGAGTTGCTCGACCGGCACGTGGGCAAGGGCGAGTACAAGGGCCTGGAGTTCCTCCACGTGAACGCCCGCCGGGTGATCAACGAGGTCCCCGCCGAGTCCCGCATGCCCTTCCACTACACGATCAACGCCTACAGGGGATGCAGCCACGGCTGCCCTTACTGTTTTGCTCGTCCCACCCACGACTACCTGGGGCTGAACATCGGGGACGACTTCGACCGGCGGATCGTCGTCAAGGTCAACGCCGTCGAGCGGGTGCGGGCCGAGCTGGCGAACCCGCGGTGGCGCGGTGAGCCGATCGCCATGGGCACCAACACCGATCCCTACCAGCGCGCCGAGGGCAAGTACCGACTGACGCGAGGGATCGTGGACGCGCTGGTGGGGGCGGGCAACCCGTTCTCGATTCTCACCAAGTCGACGCTGGTGCTTGGTGATCTCGACCGCCTGGTCGAGGGCGCGAGGAGGACAAGCGTCAGGACGAACCTGTCCATCGGGACCCTCGATGACGCGGTGTGGCGCACCACCGAGCCGGGCACCCCACACCCTCGGCAGCGGGTTGCCGCCGTGTCCCGGCTCAACGAGGCGGGCGTGCCGTGCGGGGTGCTCATCGCCCCCGTGCTGCCCGGCCTCTCCGACCACCCCGACCAGCTCGAGGCGGTGGTGAATGCCTGCGTGCAGGCTGGCGCCGTGTCGGTGTCGACCAACGCCCTGCACCTGCGCGCCGGTGTGCGACAGCACTATCTGGCCTGGTTGAAGCGGACGTATCCCGACCTCGTCGACACCTACCTGCGGCGCTACGAGCGGGGCGCCTATCTCCCGAGCGCCGACCAGCGCCAGCTCAGCACCCTGGTGGCCCGCCTGGTCGACGCCGCCCTGACCCGCCGGGGTGGTCGCTCCCGCGCCGGTGCGACCCGATCGTCCAGCACCGAGCGGGAGCTGGCCCCGGGAGGACGCACCA
>DASXCO010000144.1 GCA_036491125.1 Acidimicrobiales bacterium
CCTTCGACTGCGAGGACATGCGGGCCGGCTGCCCCGGGCTGGTCGCCCAGGACGGACAGCCCGCCGACTACGCCTATCTGACCTTGGCGACCTCGCCCGACTCGGGTCCGGTGCCCGCCGACGCGCCGCGGGGAACCGGCCTCTATCCGAAGACGGCCCAGCTGCCGTCGCCGATCGGCTAGTCGCGAGTCGACCGGGCCGAGGGCCGGGGGATGCGCGCCGCGCGCGACGAGGTGGCGCACAGCACCTCGTGGGGAATGGTGTCCCCGAAGGCCGCGATCTCGTCGGCGCCGAGGTGGTTGCCGTCGAGGTCGCCGAGCAGGGCGGCCACGTCGCCCTTGGCCACCGGGTCGCAGTCGGTCACGTCGACCATGACCTGGTCCATCGTGACCCGGCCGATGATGGGGCTGCGCCTGCCGCCGAGGAGCACGGTGTCGGTCCCCGCCCGCCACCGGTGGATGCCGTCGGCGTAGCCGACCGGCACGGTGGCCACGCGCGTCGTCCTCGGTGCGGTCCACGTTCGGCCGTAGCTGACGGTGTCGCCCTTGCTGATCTCCTTCACCTGGGTCACCTCGGCGAGCATGGTCATCGCCGTGCGGACGGGGACGAGCGTGTCGACCATCGGGTATCCGTACAGAGCGATGCCGAGGCGGACGAGGTTGTGGTGGGTCTCGGGAAGGCGGAAGATGGCGCCGCTGTTGGCGGCGTGGACGAGCGCGTCCGGGGCGAGCTGGCGCAGCGGCTCGGCCCGCTCGACGAACGCGGCGTGGTGGTGCCGGGTGACCTCGAGGTCGGGGCCCTCGGAGTCGGCGAAGTGGGTGAAGATGCCGGCGATCTCGATGTCGGCGCGACCGGCCTCGAGGGCGCGCCGCAGCGGCTCGAGGTCCGTCTCCTGGGCACCCAGGCGGTGCATACCGGTGTCGATCTTGACGTGGACCCGTGCCCGTCGCCCAGCCTGCGCCGCGGCGCGAGCAAGCGACTCGACGGACTCGGCGTCGAAGACGGTCAGCTCGACGCCGGCCTCGACCATCGCCGGGTAGAACCGATCGGGGGTGGCGCCGACGATGAGCACGGGGACGCCGAACGGCAGCGCCTGTAGGGCCTCGGCCGGCGACGAGACGCCGAGCCACGTCGCCCCTCCCGCGATCGCCGCCGCCGCCGCCAGCTCGAATCCGTGGCCGTAGCCGTTGGCCTTCACCATGGCCATGAGGGCGACGCCAGGTCCCAGCGTCGCCTTGACGGCGGCGGCGTTGTCGGAGATCGCCGCTGTATCGACGTCCAGCCACTTCTGGGGGCTCTGCGTGACGCTGCCCATGCCGCTGCCTCTGCTAGGCGCTGGCCGCAACCGGCGACTCGTCCCTGTCGGTGATCCGCCGTATGAACCCGAAGGGGGTCTGCTCGGCCGACTGGCCCAGTGGGTTGTCGGCGACCAGGCTGCGGACCGTCGCCTCGCTCGATCCGTCGGTGACGGCGAATACCTCCGCCGTCAGGTCGTTGGCGTCGATGATGGCGACATCGATCCGCGCTCCGTACCGGTCGCCGAGGGCGGCGGCGATGCGCCGCGCTTCACCCTCGCTGTCCAGGGGGGCCGCCATCGCCCAGTGATCGTACGGCGGCAGGTTGGAGGCCGCCGGTCCGTCGATGGCGTTGACGCGTGATCCGGCGACCCGGTAGAAGTCCCCCCGGCGGCCAAGGGGCCGCGTGACCCCGGCCACCAGCGCAGCGAGCAGGATCCGCGGCAGCCCCACCTCGTCGATGGCCAGCTGCATCGTCGTCGGATGCCCCAGGCCGATGCCGATGGCCGTGCGGGTGACCAACCGCGAGAGCACCTTGGCCGCCGTGGTGCAGTGGATCTCGTCCACCGGTCGGCCGCGACCCTGGCTGATCGACAGCGCCTTCTCGCTGATCACGACCAGGTCGCCGTCGCGCGGGGGGCAGCCCTGCTCCCGCAAGCCGTCCAGGCATCCGGCGAGGACGTCGGTGAGGTTGTCCCCGCGGCCGATCACCGGTGACCGCAGCGGGATGCGCGCGAACGTCTCGCCGTCCCGCGTCATGAACATGTGCCGGCGGGCGTTGGGGGCGGACGATGCCATGGTCTTGGCTTCGGCCGGATCGAGCCCGGCCCGGACCTGGGCGTCACCGCGGACCGCGAACCCGGCCGCGTAGCTGTCGTCGTTCAGGCTCATGGCCCGGTCGTCGATGAAGATGCGCATCCAGACCTCGGCGTTGATCGCCCGCCAGAAGAACATGTTCTCCTCGCGTTCGCCGACGCACGCCTGACGAAACGCCTCGGCGACGGCGGGCCCGTTCCACCACGTCCGCCTGGAGAAGCTCGGTGAGCGCATGAGGCTCTGGAGGGCAGCGCGCTGTCGCCGGAACCAACGAAACTCCGGCGTGGTGAACCCGATCTTCTTGCGGCGCCGACGAACCTTGTCCGGCAGCGACGGGCCGAGGGCCTTGCGCAGCACGGCTCGGTTCCACCCGTCGTCGATGATCGCCTCGGTCGGGAGGCTGAGGATGTGCTCGACGAGCTCCTGGTCGAGGAACGGCAGGCGCGCCTCCAGGGAGTGGGCCATCGAGATGCGGTCCTCGTAGCGCAGGAGGGGCGGGAGGCTGTAGGTCATGAAGTCCTGGAGCAGGCGCAGCTTGAGGTCGTTCGTGACCCGGTCGTCTCTCGGGGGGTCGTGCCGTCGGAGGAAACTCGGCTGGAGCAGGCCGGCGACGTCGACGTGGTGTCGGCGGTCACGCAGGCGCCGGCGCACCAGCGGCAGGACCAGGTCGCGGGTGCGCCACGCCTCGTGGAGGAACTTGCCCCAACGACGCTTGCGGGCGAGCTCGCGCAGGAAGACATAGGGGTAGTGCGAGTAGCCGGCCAGCAGCTCGTCGCCCGCCTGGCCGTCGAGCACGACGGTGACGTCCTGGCGGGCACGACGGATGACCATCCACATGGCGAACGGGGCGCTGCTCACCATGGGCTCCTCGACGTGCCAGACCCAGGCCTCGAGCTCCCGGATGAAGTCGGAGGCGGTCGGCTGCACCTGGGCGTTGTCGGCACCGGTCAGCCTGACGACCTCTTCGATGTAGTCCGACTCGTCGATGGGATCGCCGGGGAACACGGCCGAGAACGTCTTCAGCCGGTCGCCCATGGAGGTGGCGTCGGGCACCTTCTCCCTCAAGAGCTTCGACATGACACCGCAGATGGACGAGGAGTCGAGACCCCCGCTGAGACAGATCCCCAGGGGCACGTCGGCGACGAGCCGACGCTCCACGGCGCGCTCGAAGACCGCCCTGAAGTCCTCTGGGTCGGCCGAGCCCGACTCGCTCAGCCGCGGCGTCCAGTAGGTGGTCTCGCTGATGCCCGAGTCGTCGATGACGGCGAACGCCGCCGCCGGGACCTGGCGGACCCCCTCGAAGAAGGTCGAGGTCGTGTGGTCGAACAGCCCGTGGGCCAGGTAGTCGAACATCGCCTGCTCGTTGACTGCCCGCTCGAAGCTCGGGTCCTGGAGGATGGCCTTGACCTCGGACGCGAACAGCACCCGCTGTCCGTTACGGGCGTAAAAGAGGGGCTTGATCCCGAAGTGGTCGCGGGCGAGCACGAGCCGGGAGCGGGCGTCGCGGCGATCCAGCAGCGCCAGCGCCCACATGCCGTTGAAGCGGGCGAAGCAGTCGGTCCCCCACTCCTCGTACGCGTGGAGGACGACCTCGGTGTCGCAGTTGGTGTGGAAGGTGTGGCCCAGCGGCTCGAGCTCGGCCCGCAGCTCACGAAAGTTGTAGACCTCGCCGTTGTAGACGATGTGCACGAGCCCGTCGTCGGTCGCCATGGGCTGATGCCCGTGCTCGATGTCGATGATGCTGAGGCGGCGGAACCCGAGGCTGGCCTCGTCGGCTTCGAAGTAGCCGTCGTCGTCCGGCCCGCGGTGCCGCTGGGCGTCGGTCATCGCCTCCAGCAACCCGCGGTCGCGAGGACCCCAAAAGCCACTGATCCCGCACATGCGCCGTGAGCCTACTCTGCGGAGGCCTACCGACCGGAGCCGTACGGCCTGGTGATGATCTCCAGGACGTGGCCGTCGGGGTCGCAGAAGTACACCCCGCGACCCCCGTCGTTGCGGTTGATCTCGCCCCGCCGGTTGAGACCCGGATCGGCCCAGTAGTCGAGCCCACGCTCGGAGATCCGCCCGAAGATCTGGTCGAACTCCTCCTCGTCGACGAGGAACGCGTAGTGCTGCGAAGTGATCTCCCCCTCGACATCGTGGAAGTCCAGCGACACGCCGTTGCTCGCCTCGACGACCAGGAAGGGCCCGAACTCCGACGCCGGCTCCAGCCCGAGTACCTCCGTGAGGAACGCGGCCGACTGCTTCTTGTCCCTGCACCACACGATGGTGTGGTTGAGCTGCACGCTCACCAGTCCACGCTACCGCCTCGCAACTCACGGCGGCTCCCTCCCGCCTCCGCCCAGCAGTCCCGCCTGGCGGTCCCGCTCGGTCTTGAGCTCGTGGCAGTCCCAGCACCTCCCGCTCAGGTTGGCCTGGGTGGTGGGGCCACCGTTGGCCACCGGGTCGACGTGGTCGTACTGGATGTGGTGGCGCGTGCCGCAGTCCACACAGATGACCCCGTCGAAGTCGGGGGGACCACCGAGGTCGAGGGCGGTGCGCAGCTCGGCGGGGATGTGGCGCCCGAAGTGCCTGACCGTCTCGATGCGCACCCCGTCGTGGATCAGGGTCTTCACGAAGGCCCGCTCGGCCAGGCGCCTGGCTACACCCACCGGGACCGGGCCCCCGCCGACCAGGTGGGCCGTCCCCTCCCCGCCGTCGCCCGGGCGCTGCCAGACCACGACCAGGTCGGCCTTGGTGGTTGCCCTGGCCTTTCCCGCCAGGAGGGCCACCAGGGCGTCGGCGGCATGCGCGGCGCGGGGCTCGGTGGCCCCCTCCCGCCGGGCGGCCTTTCTGATGCGGTCGGTCTCGGCCTCCAGGGCATTGACGAGGGGAATTCCCACGGTTGGAGGAAGGGCCCCGGCCAGGCGCACCATGCCCAGGTCGTCGCGCCAGTGGCGCAGCTCTCGGGCGGCCTGCTGGGCGGCGTGCAGGCCCTCGGCGTCGGTGGCCCCGAGGCGGCGACTGCGGGCGTTGTCGCGCAGCACCTGCAGGCTCGAGGCCTTGGCCAGGGCCACCAGCTCGGCCTCGGTCCCCGGACAGGCCGCCTCGGTC
>DASXCO010000145.1 GCA_036491125.1 Acidimicrobiales bacterium
GCAGCATCAGACGGGGACCGCCAAGCGGTCGAGGAGTGCCGGGTCCGCATCGACCGGCCTGACGTCGACCGTGCCGCGGCGCGGCAGCAGCGGATTGTCGGTGACGTCGGCGCCAAGGAGCGAGGCCGTGGCGAGCCCGCAGGGGAAGGGCAGATCGGGGAGGCAGGCTGCCAGCGCGATGCCGGCGGCCAGCCCGACGGAGGTCTCGAGCATCGAGGACACGATCGGCGGTACGCCGGCCTCATCGACCACCGACAGCGCCTTGCGAACCCCGCCGAGGGGCTGCACTTTCACCACGATGGCGTCCGCGGCGGCCAGCCTCTTGAGGCGTCGAGCGTCGTTCACGTCTCGCACCGCCTCGTCAGCCGCCAGTGGCACCTTCACAAGACGTCGTAGTCGGGCAAGATCGTCCAACCCGGCGACGGGCTGCTCCGCCAGCTCGAGGTCGAAGCGCGCCAACGCCCCGAGGCGAGCCCGCGCCGTGTCCAGGTCCCAAGCCTCGTTGGCGTCGACCCGAAGTGTGGCAGCGGGGCCCACCGCGTCCCTGACGGCCGAGACGCGACCCACGTCGTCGCCGGCTCCGACCTTGATCTTGAAGCACTCGATGCCTGTGCCCGCGTCCTGGGCCGCGACGCGAGCGGCTTCCGCCGGCCGAAGGGCGGGAATGGTCGAGTTGACCGGTATCGAGTGGCGTCGGGGCGTCGGCCAGCCGAGCGTGGCGGCCTCCGTAGCAGATCGCGAGGCCATCGCCGGGTCGCATGCGAATCCCGGCATCGGTGAAGCCTCCCCCCACCCCGCCGGTCCGTGCACGATGAGAACCTCGCGCTCGGTCGCGCCTTGCCAGGGAAGCCGCAGAGGAACCCGAAGACGCCACCACCGAAGTCCTGTCTCGTCGGCGGGCTCCATCGGTACCGCACCGTACAGCGTCGACGACCACGCGGTGCTGTCGTTCGCTGAAGGCTCTCTCGGCGACGACCTGGCGATCCGGGGTCGTCCGCGTTCGCCCCTGACTCTCAGATACCGCCCGCCGCAGTCGCCTCGGCCGGTTCCTCGGCCAAGTCGAACCACACCGCCTTGCCGTCAGCCCTCCAGTCCACGCCCCACGAGACGGACAGAGCGTCCACCAGGTGCAGTCCTCGTCCGTGCTCTTCGTCGTCCTGGATCGGGATGAGCCGAGGCGGGTCATGACTCGAATCAGACACCTCGACCCTCAGACGGTCCTGGTTGGTGGTGACCCTGAGCGAGAAGTCGGTTCTGGCGTGCACGATCGCGTTCGTCACCAGCTCGGTCGTGAGGAGCGCGGCCACCTCGGTCGAGTCGTCGTCACCCCATCGCTGCAGTGCGGCTTCGATCAGCTGTCTGGCCGCCCGGGCACTCATTGGATCAGGCGCCAGCTGAGTCTCGATGTTCACCCTGCCTCCATAGACACCGACCGCCAAGCTAGCCGTCGAAGCAGACGAAGCGGTTCGCCGCCTCCCGAGGAACGAGCTCGAGCTGGAACGCCCCCGAGGGACTCGGCCTGCAGGAGGGGTGATGCCCTGATCCCTCGGGCTAGGGCTGCCCGAAACCCCTCCAGCAGGCCGGTCGAAATCTCTCCTACCCCGATGCCGAAACCGGGCAAACGGTGATCTTCGACCCCTCGTTGGGGGGATCCACGGTCCAACGGCACGTCGGCCTCCTGGCAACCAGCTCGTCAGGGCACCAGCACGATCTTGCCCCGCGTGTGCCCCTTCGCGAGCTCACGAAATGCATCGACGACAGCAGACAGGGGGTAGATCCGGGCGATCGGCACCTCGAGAAGGCCCTTGCTGATCAGGGAAGCCAACTCCTCGAGCACTTGTGCGCTCGCACCGACACTGTTGCCGTCGGTCTTCACCCCGTACTTCGTCGCTGCCTCGAAATCGGCGATGGTGTCGATCCGATCCGGTCGGACACCGAGCTCGACGGCGAGGTCGACGTAGTTGGCGCCCACGGTGTCGATGAAGGCATCGACCCGACCGCCGGCGGCCGTCCGGATCCGATCGGCGACACCATCCCCGTAGGACACGGGCACCACGCCGTGGTCGGCGAGCCACCGGTGATTCGGCTCGCTCGCCAGTCCGATCACCCTGGCGCCGGTGTTCCTGGCCAGCTGCACAGCGAGCGAACCGACGCCGCCTGCGGCGCCCGCCACGACAGCGGTGTCACCGTCGCTGAGCCCCACCGCACGAACGGCGGCCCATGCCGTCGCTCCCACGACGAAGAGCGAGCCGGCCGCTTCCCACGGGACATCGCTGGGACGATGGACCAGATGGTCAGCCGGCGTCGTGACGAGCTCGGCCTGGCTCGCCCGCTGGTCGGTGAACCCCAGTACTTCGTCACCGACCGCGAGCCCCTCGACTCCTGGTCCGAGCTCCTCCGCGAACCCGGCGAGATCGCTCCCCTGTCCTGAGGGAAACGTCGCTGGCCACCGTTCCGCCATCGCACCCTCGCGGATCTTGGCCTCACCGGGGTTGATCCCGGCCGCCCTGACCCTCACCAGCACCTCGCCCGGGCCCGGCACCGGCCGCTCCACGTCGACGACCTTCAACACGTCGACTCCTCCGTATGCATCGAATCGCACAGCTCGAGGCATCCGCGGCTCCCTTGACGCTCGTCGATCTGATCGGTACCGCCCCTTGCTGGAAACGAGCACTCGCCTCGGTTTATGCCGCTGCCCGTTGGGTGCACGCCGAGCTCACGTGAGTTCTCGGCGCTCGCGCTCGGATGCGAGGAGGAGGGGCACTCCGCCGCGTGCCCCTCCTCTCGCTTCCCTCCCGGCGGCGCCCGATCCCCGCCAAACTACCCTCTACCCCGTTTGTATGACCCCCAAACAGGGCAATGAACTCGCACTCGCGGGGGAGCTGGAATGCCGAGGTGTCCCGCGTGGGCCGCGCCAGGGCCCCGAGCTGTCGGACAGTGTCCGAGTTTGAGGTGCTCCCCGCCCTGGACGAGGCTCGTGCGATGCCGGAAGTTCCGAGTGGCCGCCGGGCGTTCTTCGATACCTGGTCGCGCTTCTACGACGCGGCGCCGGCCCAGTGGGCGCTCTACCGGCCGGTCCATGAGGCCGTGCTGGCCGAGCTGCGGACCCAACCGGTCCGGCGGGTCCTGGACGTGGGTTGCGGCACGGGGATACTCACGGCTCGCACGGGTGCGCTCCTCAGCGGTCTCGTGTGTGGCCTCGACCTGTCCTTCGGCATGCTCGAGCAGGCCACCGGTCGCAGGGTTGGCCCCTGGGTCCAGGCCAACGCGGTCCGCCTACCAGCAGGCAACGAGTCAGTTGACGCCGTCGTCTCGACCGAGGCCTTCCACTGGTTCGCCGATCACGATGCGGTGCTTCGCGAGTTCCGCCGCGTCCTCGTCCCGGGAGGTCGGATCATCGTGGCGGTCGTGAACCCTCGCAGCGCCGGTGCGGCCCGCATGGCGCAGCGCTGGTTTGCCAGGGCCGGTCAGCCTGCGTATTGGCCCACCCGCGCCGAGATGCGCACCCGCGTCGAAGGAGCAGGTCTTCGGGTGCGTCGCCAGAGGCCCGTTCTCAGGGTGTTCGGGCTGTCCTTTCCAACCGTGGTCACGGTCGCGCAGCGCACGGAGTAAGTCGCGATCTGGCGCCGGGCCTCACTTCTTGGAGCGGTTTTCCGGCGGTCGAACCGGCAGCCGGACCTGAAAGCGGGTGTCACCGGGCGATGACGTCACGCTCAGATCACCGTGATGGCGGCGCACGACGATGCGGTAGCTGATGTCCAACCCGAGACCCGTGCCCTTGCCCACGTCCTTGGTGGTGACGAAGGGCTCGAACACCCGGCGCTGGAGCTCGGTAGGGATGCCGGGGCCGTCATCGCCTATCTCGACCAGCACCCGATCGGCCTCGCGTGCCGTGCGGATGGTCAACGTGCCCTTGCCGTCAGTGGCGTCGATGGCGTTGTCGATGAGGTTGATCCACACCTGATTGAGCTCGCCGCTGTAGGCCTGCACTTTGGGCATGTCGCGGTCGTAGTCGCGAACGACCTCCACGCCTCCCTTGAGCCGGTGCTGGAGTATCACCAGGGTGCTCTCGATCCCGTCGTGGATGTCGATCTTCTCCATGGCGGATTTGTCGACCCGGCTGTAGGTCTTCATGGCCCCGACCAGTGTCGTGATGCGGCTCGAAGCCGCCGACAGCTCCTCGACCAGGCTGTCGATCTCCAGGGTGGCAGCCATCCATCCGAGCACAGGCTCGAGCTGGGCGCCGGCCACGGACACGAGCCGGTCGATCCAGTCGTCCTCGACGCCGGCGGCCACGAGGGCCGGTGCCAGCTCCCACGCTCGGGCGACCCCCGCGTCCTCGAGGCGCTGCCCGAGCTCGTCCTCCCGATCGCCGGCCGCGAGTGCTGACAGGCCCGCGGGGGACCGTGCCTGCTCTGCGGCCGACGCCCTGAGGGCCACGATCTCGGCCAGCGTCGCCGGGTCGACCTCGGCGGCGAAGCCCACGATCGCCTGTCGGGCGTCACCCAGCCGCTCGCGCAGCGCCTGCGCCGCTCGTACCTCGGCCGCTGCCGGGTTGTTCAGCTCGTGGGCCAAGCCGGCGGACAGCGATCCGAGGGCCACGAGCTTCTCGCGCTGGCCGACGATGTTCTCGACGTTGGTCAGCCCGAGAAACATCCCGTCGAGCAGGTGCACGGCCATCGGGAACCAGGTCTTGAGGACGTAGGCGAAATCGTCCGCCCGCAGCCGGAAGAACCGAACCGGCGTGAGCGTCCGGAGGGTGTTGACGTAGACCTTCTCGTCGGCGCTCTCCACGAAGGCCCGGATGGCCCCCGCGTAAGCGCCGTGGTGGTCGGTCGTGTTCATCACCACGTCCTCACCGGTGATGCGCTTGAGCATCTGGATCTGGCCGTCGAGGAGCACGAGGAACATCTCGGCCGGCTCTCCCTCGTGGAACACCTC
>DASXCO010000146.1 GCA_036491125.1 Acidimicrobiales bacterium
CCCACCTGGGTCTGGTGGGCGACACCTACACGATCGTGGTCGGCGGCAGCGACACGAACGGCAGGTACACGCTGATCGACATGCACGTCCCGCCAGGTGGTGGTCCGCCCCCGCACCGCCACGACTTCGAAGAAATGTTCACCGTCCTCGATGGCGAGGTCGAGGTGACATTCCGAGGTGAGAGCATCACGGCCCGAGCCGGGGAAACGATCAACGTGCCGGCGAACGCCCCCCACGGGTTCCGCAACGCCGGCAACGGTCCGTCGCGGCTGCTATGTCTTTGTGCCCCGGCCGGCCAAGACGAGTTCTTTTCCCTTGTCGGGCAACCGGTGGCGAGCCGCACCGCGCCGCCGCCACCCCTCGACCCGACGGCCCAGGCCGCCTTCATGGCCAGGGTGCGATCGCTGGCCCCCCAGTACCGCACCGAGCTACCGCCACCGCCGGGGAGCAACACGTGAGCCTGGAGCTCGACCCCGAGGTCGCCGCTACCCTCAAATCCATTGCCGACCACCGCGGGCCACCGCCCCCGCCACCGCCGGTCGGTGACATCGAAAACCGACGTAGCGCCCTCAACGCCATGCTGGCCTGGGCCAACAACACCGCTCAGCCGATCGCCGAGGTGGTCGAGACCACCGACCACCAGCTCACCGTCGCCGACGGCACCATGATCCTGGCCCGCTGGTATCGCTTGCCCTCGAGTCGCAGTCGCGCTGCGGTGCTGTACCTCCACGGCGGCGGCATGATCCTGGGCTCGGTGCCGATCTTCGACGGCCCGGTTTCCCGCTACGTCGCGCACACCGGCGTCTCGATGCTGTCGGTCGAGTATCGGCTCGCGCCCGAGCACCCGTACCCGACCCCGGTCGAGGACGCCTATGCGGGACTGGTCTGGCTGGCGGACCACGCGGCAGAGCTCGGCGTCGACCCGGAGCGCATCGCGGTCATGGGTGACAGCGCCGGCGGAGGCCTCGCGGCCGCCGTCGCCATCCTCAGCCGCGATCGCCGCGGCCCGCCTCTCGCACGCCAGATCCTGCTGTACCCCATGCTCGACGACCGAACGACCACCCCCGACCCCGAGATCGTCCCCTTCGCCGGCTGGACCTACAACGACAACGTCACCGGCTGGAGCGCCCTGCTCGGCGAGAGGTTCGGCAGCACAGTTGTCGATCCGACAGCCGCCCCCTCCCGACTCACCGACGCCACCGCCCTTCCACCGGCCTACGTCGAGGTCGGCCAACTCGACATCTTCCGCGATGAGGACATCACCTACGCGCTGACTCTCAGCCACGCCGGGGTACCAGTCGAACTGCACTCGCACCCCGGCGTCCCACATGAGTACGACGCCATCGCGTTCGATGCCGACGTCTCGCGCCGCGCCCTTGCCGACCGCCACCGCGTGCTGAAAAGCATATGAGACACCAAACAGGCGTCTAGCTCGCCGGCGTCGACACCGGCCTGATAGCCACGTTGGCAGATGGATACCCAGCGAGCACCATTCGGGATGACCGAGCGATGCCTCCCCGGAGCCGCGATGGCAATCCCTGTTAGAGCTCCGCCTACGCCTGATCATCTGGTCTCGTTCACACGCGTCCAGCCATCAAAGAGCGCTGCCAGACGACCGGACTCGGGCTGCTTGACCTGCTCGTCCTACCGCCCCACAGCGGCCAGGGCCGTGACTATCTCCAAATGTTCCCTGGACCGGAGCATCGCCCTCGCCCGGATGTGCCCTCTCACAGGGACGGTGGAGATGTGGCGGGGAGGGAAAGCAGAACAGCGCGCCGAACGCTCCACCGGGTTTCTCGGGGCTCCCGCCTGGCCACCGCGGCCGGTTGTGACCCGCGTTGACCTTGGGAAGCCGTTGGGGCACACTTTCTCCACGGCAGGACTGTCATCGGGGGGAGGCCAGGCGACCATGGTTCAGGTTTGCGCTATTTGGTCGCACGCGCCTTCGGCCAAGCGGGCGATCCCGTCGACAACGAGCCACCGGAGGGCTTTCTGCATACGCCGGCCCCCTTCGGTGGCTTCGGGCGTCGGATCGCACAGCTCGATCACCCCTCCTCGCGACGACCGCCACTCGCGATCTACGGTGGGCCCGTCTCGCGACGTCCGGTGATCCAGACCGTGGTTCTTCCACTCGATATTCGTGGTTATCGGATGTCGTCGGCGAGGCGGGGCAACGCCGATCTTGGGGCTATCGAATGCCGGCGAAAGGACTGATGATGGCAAACCAGCGCTATGCCTTCGACAACGCCCTCTCCGTCCAAGCCGAGCGTCTGTGCACCCTCGAGGCTGTCTTCGACGAGCAGACGATCGGGCAGCTGGAGGCCCGTAGCGTCCAGCCCGGGTGGCGGTGCCTGGAGATCGGGGCCGGTGGCGGCTCCATCGCCTCGTGGCTGTGCAATCGGGTGGAGCCCGGAGGAACGGTCGTGGCCACCGATCTGGACACCACCCACTTGGGAGATCTCGACCATCACAACCTCGATGTCCAGGTCCACGACGTAATCCACGACAAGCTGCCAGAGGCCGAGTTCGATCTCGTTCATCTGCGGCTCGTGGCGGCCTGGTTGCCAAAGCCGCGGGCCGCCGTGGAGCGGATCGTCGACGCCCTCAAACCGGGCGGATGGCTCTTGGCCGAGGAGCTCGACTTCGTCTCCGCTGTGCCCGGCCCATGCCTGGATACTCAGGCGGAGGCCCTACTGGGTCGCATCGTTGTCGCCCACAACGCCTGCTTGAGTTCTGAGTCCAGCTTCGACCCGTTCTACGGCCGCCGCCTGGCCGAGGACCTTTCGGATGCCGGCCTGGTCGACGTTGGCTGTGCCGGCCACGTCTCGATGTGGCGCGGAGGCCAACCGGGAGGACGCCTGTGGCAGCTCACCCTCGCGCAGTTGCGGGACGGCATGATCAAGACGGGCGAGGTCACAGCCGCGGAGATCGACCACGCCATCGAGCTGTTCGGTCGCGACAGCGTGAGCCTGCTGTCCCCGGTGACGATGGGGGCATGGGGTCGCCGCGCCGAAGGCCTCTAACCCCATCGGTCACGACGGACAGGCGATGGTTCTTACACCGACTGGGGTGGCGGTCGACAGCAGCCACATCTACTGGACCCAGCCCAACGACAACAGGATCGGGCAGGCCAACCTCGACGGCACCGGGGTCAACCAGACCTTCATCACCGGCGCCGACGACCCGGATGGGGTGGCGGTCAGCGGCTGAGTCCTCCTTCCGTCCTGCCGCCTCGCTTCGATGGCCCACTGTCCGGCAGACGTAGCCGAACGGCCGTTCGAGTCTGGGGGATCCCACCGGTCATTGCAACGCCTCAATTGGCTAGCTGCCAGGAGGTGAAGTGCATGCCGGGAACGCCTCGGCATCTCCTAGGTGGTGGTCTTCGACACCGCGATCGACGACATGACACGGGTGGTGCAGCAGCTGGCAGGCACCTGACCTGCGATCTCCTCCGCATAAGGAGCCTCACCACGGGCGGTATGGGGCGAAGGCTCGTTCGGTTCAAGGTGAATGTTTCAGGGCAGGTGTGCTGGCGTCGATCTGTCCGTCTGGGGATAGCCTCGCCTGGCTCTGCGCCTGCCTCCCAGCGGTCAGATGTGACGGGCGCCCAATAGGCGGTTCCGGTGGCGGAACCTGTACACTCGTCCCACTCGTCGGCAGTTCGTCGACTTGAGGTCACCTCGAGGTTCGCTGTTTCGAGAAGGCCTGTCCCCTCGAACCAGGAGCTTCCCCCGTGTCTTCCTTCCGCGAGCTGGGCGTGACTGCCGAGCTCTCCGACAGCCTCGTCGCCCGCGGCATCACCGCGCCCTTTCCGATCCAGGCCGCCACGCTGCCCGACGCCCTCGCCGGGCGCGACGTCTGCGGCCGTGCCCCCACCGGCTCCGGCAAGACGCTGGCGTTCGGGCTCGCCATCGCCGCCCGCAAGGAGGTCGCCGACCCCCGTCAGCCGTGGGGGCTCGTCCTGGTCCCCACGCGCGAGCTCGCCGCCCAGGTCCGTGACGAGCTGACCCTGCTGCTGCGCCCCGCCCGAGCGTCGGTCGTCGCTGTCTACGGCGGCACCGGCTACCAGCACCAGCGACGGGCGCTGAACAAGGGTGTCGACGTTGTCGTCGCCTGCCCTGGCCGCCTGGAGGACCTGCTGGCCAACGGCGATCTCACCCTCGATGCGGTGAAGGTCGCCGTCCTCGACGAGGCCGACCGCATGGCCGACATGGGCTTCGTCCCCGCCGTCCGCCGCATCCTCGACCTCACCCCGAACATCCGGCAG
>DASXCO010000147.1 GCA_036491125.1 Acidimicrobiales bacterium
GACGGTGCAGGCGTCCAGCTCACACATCGGGGTGCAACCAGGTGACGGTCTCGTCGGCCGCTTCGGGGACTCCGTGCTTCTCATAGCGGGACCGACCTCGGAGGGCGATCCCTTCGTCGAGGACCTCGTGGCCACCGTCGAGGCCGGCGCCGCCGAAGGGGCGCTTCCCGGCGCGGCCCTGGCGCACCGCATCGGTGAGCTGCTCTTTCGCTCCGGATCGGGGGACGTGGCATCGTTCGGCGTGGTCGCTCCGGTCGAGGGCGGCGTCCTCGTGCTGCTCCACGGCGAGGTCGACGCGGAGATCGTCGAGGCATCGGGAGCGCGTCGCCTGTCCGGTCGACAGGCTGTCACGTGGGTGGATCAGGTGGTCCGGGCGCCGTTCGACAGCGTGGCGCTCACCGAGGCGCCGGCGGGGTCGGTGTCGATCCATCCGCACTCCGACCTCCGGGTGGGGATCGTGCCAGGGGCGGGGTTCGTCCTGACACCCACAGGGGACGCCGGCGGTCACCAGGCGGTGTCGCCCCGGGTCGTCGGATCGGAGGACGACGAGCTGCCGGCGACGGAGGCGGTGCACGCCGCCATGGCAGCCGCAGACGACGCGATCGTGCCGGACGTGGCGAGTCGCGACAGCAGACCGCTGTTCGATCAGGCGGCCGAGCAGACCCCCGCACAGGCCGAGCCCGTGCCGGCCAACGGTGTGCCGATCGGTCCCGAGTCACCACAGGGTGCCGAGGATGAGCCGAGTGCTCCACCACACCGATCCACCGCCACCATGGCGACGACGGGGGCGGCAGGGGTGCTGGTCGATGAGGAGGGGTCGCGGACGCCCCTTGCCGGTGGGTACGTGCTGGGGCGTGAGCCGAGCGCGGACGAGGCCGTGCGGACCAACAAGGCCTCGCCGCTCCAGGTCGACGATCCAGATCAGCTCGTCTCGCGGGTCCACGCCCATGTGTGGGTCGATGGCGGCAGTGTCTTCGTTCGCGACGCCTCCTCGGCCAACGGGACGTTTGTTGCCGCCCCGGGGGCCAGGGACTGGACGCGTGTCGGCCAGGAACGAACGGAGCTGCCGCTGGGTTGGAGCATCCGTCTCGGGGGTCGCGTCTTCACCCTCGAGGACGACAATGTCGGCCGCGGTCGAGGCTCCTCGCTGTAGCTCCGTGGACACCTCATCGGAGGCGCGCCGCATTGCGTTCATCTGCGCCATGCCGATGGAGCTCCGGCCTCTGGCCCGCAAGCTGTCTTTGCACCGGACCAAGGTCGGCGGTGTGACCGCCTCCTCGGGGACGCTCGGCGACCGTGAGGTCGTCGCCATCGTGACCGGGATGGGACCCAAGCTGGCGACCGAGGCCACCAGCCGGCTCCTGGACGCGGTGCTGGTCGAGCATGTCGTCGTCGTGGGCATCACGGGCGCCGTGGAGAACGACACCCCCATCGGGACGCTCGTCCGCCCCGAGGCCGTGGTCGACGGCGCGACGGGCGCCGAGCACCGGCCCGCTCCGCTGGGGGACGGGACGGCGAAGGGGAAGATGTGGACGACCGAGACGCTCATCACCGACGCCGACGTCATCTCCGGTCTGCGAGCGCAGGGCGTGGTCTCGCTGGACATGGAGACGGCGGCCATCGCCGATGTCTGCGAGCAGCGCGGCATCCCGTGGTCGGTGTTCCGGGTCATCAGCGACCGGGCGACGGACGGAAGCATCGACCAGGAGGTCTTCGGGCTCAGCAACCAGGACGGGACGGCGAACGGGGCAGCGGTCGCCCGATACTTCCTGCGCCACCCGGGGCGGATACCGCAGATGGCCCAGCTGGCCAGGGGCGCGAAGCTCGCCACCGAGGCCGCCGCTGACGCTGCCATACGCGCCTGCTCGCCGTCGTAGCCGTGGAGCTGTCGCTGTTCGAGGAGGTCGCCGAGGCGTTGCGGGCGCTGCTCCTCAGCGACCTGGGCCGGATCCGCTGCCGGTGGCACCGTTACGGCATCAAGGTCTGGTTCGGCCCCGAACGGCCTCCACGCGAGCACTACGAAGCGCAGGTCATCGGTCCTGACTACGTCGAGCAGGCCACCGTCCTCGCCCTCGAGGTCGGCTTTCATGCCGAGCACCGGGACGCGGCGGACAACGATCGGGTCATTGCCCGCCTGCTCGACCAGGAGGACGAGTGGCGCCCGAAGATCGGCGCCGATGCGGTGGTCGGACCGTTTCTCGGTCGGGCCGACACCTGGCGCCGGGTGTCCGAGATCTGGGCCGACCCCGACCTCAGCAGCACCGACCTCGCCTTCGAGGTCGCCTCGCGTATCGGCGAGTACGCCGTCGCGCTCGAACCGGTCCTGCGCCAGGGAGGCAGGGCCGGCTAGCCGGTCTCCCGGGCAAGGTGTATCGCCCTAGCGGGCTCCCCGTGGGCCCAGCACCAGAAGGGCCACGTCGTCGTCCGGGGGGCGATCGGCCCACAGCCGGGCCACGAGGTGTCTGACCAGCGCCTCGGGGGCCTGGTCGGGGGCGCCCAAGAGGCCGAGCAGGCCGCGCTCGCCCAGGATCGTGCCGTCGGGCTGGCGCATGTCGGTGACGCCGTCGGTGTAGAGGACGAGCTGCTCGCCGGGATCGAGGCGCACGTCGAGCTCACCGATCCTGACCTCGTCGAGGGCGCCGATCAGAGTACCGGTGACCCGCACGGGGGCCGGTGGCGAGCCCGGTCGACGCAGGATCGGCGGCGGGTGGCCACCGGTCGCAAGGCGCAGCACGGCGCCCTCTCCGTCCAGGCGCAGCGTACCGGCGACGACCGTGCAGAATCGCTCCCCCTGCGGCTCGTCGACGGCACCGAGCAGGAGAGCAGCGTTGAGTCCCCGCAGCCAGGCGGCGGGCCCCGTCCCGGTGAGGCTAAGGGCGCGGAAGGTCGCCCTGGCGACCCCGTTGAAGGCGGCTGCCTCGGCGCCGAGGCCACACACGTCGCCGACCGCGAAGCCCCAGACTCCGTCCTCGAGCGGCCACAGGTCGTAGAAGTCACCGCCGACTTTCTCGGCTGCTGGCCGATAGGCGACGGCCACGTCGATCCCCGGGACGATTGGCAGGGCCGGAGGCAGGAGCCCGCGCTGCAGGGCCTGCGCCACCTCGTTCTCGTGTTGGTAGAGCACGGCGTTGTCGACGGCCATTGCCGCTCGCTGGGCCAAGCCGAGGGTGACGGCCAGGTCGCCCTCGTCGAACCGGGTTCGGGATCCCGTCCGGGTCAGCACGATGGCACCGAGGGTGCGGCCGCGAGCCGTCATCGGGACAGTGATCGCCGAGCGGATGTCGAGCTCTCGAACGATGTCGATCTGGGGCTGGTCGAAGCCAGACTGGCTCAGCAGCTGGTCGGTCACCTCGGCGTAGAGCTCCGCCCGCCCGGTGGCGATGACCCTCGGCACACCGCCCGGGGCCCGGTCGGGCGAAATGCTGACGTCGAGGTCCCACGCCTGGTTCATCGCGTTACCGCCCGCACTCGAGACGGCCACCATTCGGATGTCCCGTCGCTCCGCCAGGTACACGGCGCACCAGTCGGCCACCGTCGTCACCGCCTGCTCGGCGACCGTCCGCAGCGTCTGCTCATAGTCGAGGGACTCGGCCAGCACCCTGCTGGCGTCGGCCAGGAAGACCAGCTGGTCCGCTGCCGCCCGCTCCTCCTCGAGCAGCCGGACGCGGTCGAGCGCCTGCGCTCCCTGCCCGGCGAGGGCGACGATGAACGCTCGTTCATCGGCGTCGAACAGACGCGGCTCGGCGAACGAGAACCTGATCGCCCCGACCGAGGAATCAATGGTGAGCGGTACGGCGCACAGCGACCCCGTCTCCGGCTCCAACCTCCGCACGTCCGGGAACCTCCTGTCGAGCTCGTCGGTCGACTCCAACCACACCGGCCGGCCGGTGCGGAGCGCCACCGCCGCCGGTAGGTCCGACTCCTCCGGTTGGTCCCTCAAGGCCGAGACCAGCTCATCGGGGTAGCCGACCGCTCCGGGCAGGGCCAGCGTGGTACCCGCCGGTACCAGCAGGCCGCCACCGATGGCCCCAAGGGCGGGAACGGCCTCTTCCAGGACGACGTGGGCGACCTGTTCGGACGAGCTGGCGGCGGCCAGTGACGCGCTCACACGGTGGAGCCGAGCAGCGCGGCCAGCCGCCCGTTCGGCGTCCGCGAGCAGATTCAGCTCGTCCAGGAGCCGATCTTCGAAGCTCTGCGACGCCTCTGGCGGGAGACCCTCGACCGAGCGCCTTACCTGTCGGCTGAGCTCATCGATGTACCAGCGCCGGAAGACCCTGTGCTGGGGCGGGGTCTCGAGCGAGAGGAGTCGTCCAGCGTGACAGTAGGCGTCGGCTTCATCGAGCGCTTCCAGGTAGCGTTTGCCGTTCTCGATGGCCTGGGGTGTCAGCCGGAGGCGGAGATGGGTGCGCGCGTCGCCGGCGGCCTCGGCGGCGAGCGCCTGCTCCTTCAGCTGGCGGCGGAGCTCGCTGAACTGCGTGGTGACCATGGTGACGAGCCGAGCCAGCTCCTCCGGCATTCTCGCCGTTGCGCCCACCTCGGCGCCCACGAAGGCCAGGGTGAGCTCGCGGACGAGGTTCTCGGTGTGGACCTTCGCGGCCAGCAGCAGCTTGGTCGGGACGTCGCCGAGATCGACCTCCACCGCGTCAACGGGCCCCTCGGTGTCGGCCCAGGCATCAATGAGCTCGTCGGGAGCCAGGAAGGCGCCCAGGAGATCGTCCGCGTGCTCAGAGGCGTCCCCCGAGGCGTCCCCGGACAGCTCCGCCCACACCTCCTTGCCGGGCCCGTTCCGCTCCACGCCCCGGCGGACGGTCAGGGCCTCGACGACCATCAGGCCGCGACCGGTCATGGCCGTCTCGCCGGTGTGGTTGCGCCCCGGCCGCGTCGCCGATGAGTCGAACACGGTGAGCCGCACGCGATCGCTCCCGACGTCGATGCCGAGCCGGATGGGCGGGGCACCGTGGAGCAGCGCGTTGCTGACCAGCTCGCTCGCGACCAGTTGGGCGTCGTTGGTCAGATGGGCCAGGGGGGTCCCCGACAGCGAGGCCGCGACCGCTCGTCTCGCCTCGCTCGAGGCTTCGTGCCTCGAGGACAACTCCAGGTTTCGTGCGCCCATCCCCTCACTCCTGGCCGCAAGGATAGGCCCGGGCGCCCGGTAGGGTCCGCTGCGTGACCCGCATCGTCGCTTTCGTCCCCGACCTCATGGACCGGTCCCGCCTGAGTGGGACGCCCGGCCTCGAGTTGGTCGACCGTCTGGCCGACGTGGCGGCGGCGGCCGCCGGAGCGCAGCTCGTGCTCCTTGATCTGTCCCGGCCGGGGGCCCTCGATGTGGTGCCCACGGTGGCCCCGACGCCCGTCGTCGGTTTCGCCAGCCACGTGGATCGAGAGCTGCTCGAGGCGGCGAGACGGGCCGGCTGCGCCCGTGCCGTGCCGCGGTCGGCCGTCCTGGCCCGCCGCGGTGGCCTCGACCGCCTGCTCGACGAGCAGCAGGATGCCGGACCGACCGATGACGGACCGACCGATGACGGACCGACCGATGGCGGAGCGACCGTTGACCGATAGCGTCGAGCGCTTCTCCGGGTTCGCCGCGCTGTATGACCAGGTCCGCCCGGTTCCTCCCGTGGCGGTGACCGAGCTGCTGACCCAACTGGCGCGCATCTCCCGACCGACCCTGGTGGTCGACATCGGCAGCGGCACCGGCGTGTCCGCCGTCATCTGGACCGGACGCGCCGATCGTGTGGTGGCCGTCGAGCCCAATGAGGACATGCGGGCGACAGCCGCGGCCCGGCTCAGGCCCGACTCGGGAACCGAGTTCGAGATGCGTGACGCGCGAGCCGCGGAGACAGGTCTGCCGGACGCCAGCGCCGACGTGGTGACGTGCTCACAGTCGTTGCACTGGCTCGATCCGGAAACGACGTTTCTCGAGGTAGCTCGGGTGCTCCGTCCGGGTGGCGTCTTCGCCGCCTTCGATTGTGACTGGCCGCCGGCGATCGACTGGGAGGTGGACGCCGCCTACGAGCGCATGGACGACGCCACGCGACGCCTCGAAGCGGCGCTCGGCGTCGTGCCGACGCGATGGGCGAAGTCGGGCCACCTCACCCGGATGCGGGACTCGGGCCTGTTCCGGTGGACGACCGAGCTCGCCCTCAGTCACGTGGAGTCCGGCGGCGCCGACCGGCTCGTCGCTCTGGCCGAGACCCAGGGAGGCGTCGTGGCCCTGCGCCAGGGCGGCGTGGGCGACGAGGACATCGGTCTCGAGGACCTCCGGCGTGCAGCCACGGCCGTGCTCGGATCGGAGGTGCGGCCGTGGTGGTGGACCTATCGCGTCAGAGTCGGCGTCGTGTAGCCCGGCCGCTCCGGCCGCGACCGCTCAGGCGCCTACCCGGTCAGGTGCCTACGGCTGCTGCCCGGCGTAGTAGGCGCTGGCGTCGCCCCGGAGGGCCACGCTGGGTCGGCCGTCCACGCCGACAGGGATGGGGCCGGCGACCGTGACCCGCTCGCCTCGGCGACGGGCCTTGCCGTAGTCGTGGATTGCGTAGTGCTGGGTGGCCCGGTTGTCCCAGATGGCGAGGTCGCCGACCCGCCACTTCCATCGGACCGTGTTCTCGGGCCGGACCACGTAGTCCTGGAGAAGGCGGATCAGGTCGCGCGACGCCTGAGGCCCGAGGCCGACCACGGTCTGCGCGAAACCCCCCAGGACCAGCGAGCGCTCACCGGTCTCGGGATGGACACGTACCGCCGGATGCTCGGTCTGATACACGGTGGAGACGAACTGGCGCTGGTGCGACTGCACGGCGTCGGTCCCGCTGTCGGTGTCCTCGGCTGCGCTCCGGTAGCCCTGGGCGTTGGTGTGGACGATGCGCAGCTTGTCCGCCAGCTCCCGTAGCTCGGCCGGAAGGTCCTGGTAGGCGCTGACCGTGTTGGCCCAGATGGTGTCGCCCCCGAGATCCGGGATCACGACGGCGCGCAGCATCGTGAACGCCGGCGGTTGGTCCACGAAGGTGACGTCGGTGTGCCAGAAGTTGGTGCGGACGCCGACGGCCGAGTCGATCTCCTCGAGATGGGGCTGGTCAGGAGGCGACGCCAGGGTGGGATGGCCGAGCGTGAGGTCGCCGAAGCGGCGGGCGAAGACGACCTGGGCCTCGTAGTCGAGGCGCTGGTCGCGGAGAAAGCCCACCCGGTGCTCGACCAGGGCCCTCCGGACCTGGGCCACCGTCTCGCTGCTGAGGTCGGCAGCGGTGTCGACGCCCCGGATCTCGGCGCCGATCCTCCCTGCCAGGGGCTCGACGGTGAGCTTCACGGAGGCGTCGGTGGTGGTCGTCACGTCGTGCTGCCTCCTCTGCCGCCGATTTTCGGCCCGATCAGTCATCGTTCAGCGACCGGGCCCGCCGTGTCAAGGGAACCGCTTCTCGGTTGGGTGTCGATATGGCGAGCTGCGCGTTCGTCGTGGGAGCGAGACCCGACGTCAGCCCGGCCCCGTCGGGCGCGGTGGGATGCGGCGGGCGGGTGCCCGGCCAGCAGGCTGCTCGGGCGCCGGGCGGGTGGGAAGCCGGGGAAGGCGACGCTTCACCGTGCGCTTGGTCTCGAGCGAGACCTTCTCGCCGTGGTGGGAGATCTCCATCGGGGGCCCCTCCATCAGGAGGTAACTGGCTTCTCGCTGGTTGATCTCGACCTTCACCAGCCGCCCCTTGAAGGTAAGTCGAAAGCTCATCCGGGTCAGGGCCTGGGGCAGGCGCGGCGAGAACCTGAGGGTGCCGTCGTGGTCGTCTGCGCCACCGAAGGCGCCGATCGGCGCCATGCACGCGCCGGCGAGTGAGGCGATGTGAAGACCGTCCCTCGTGTTGTGCTCGAGATCGTCCAGATCCATGAGCGCTGCTTCACCGAAGTAGTCGTAGGCGAGCTCGACGTGACCGACCTCGGCGGCCACGACCGCCTGGGTGCAGGCCGAGAGCGAGGAGTCACGTACCGTCAACGCCTCGTAGTAGTCGAAGTCACGGACCTTCTGCTCGTCGGTGAAGGCGTCACCGCGAGTCTGGATGGCGAGCACCAGATCCGGCTGCTTGACCACCTGCTTGCGGTAGAGCTGCAGGTACGGGAAATGGAGGAGCAGCGGGTAGTCGTCGGGGTCCGTGGCCGAGAAGTTCCACCGCTCGTGGGCGGTGAACCGATCCGATTGCGGGTGGATGCCCATCGCCTCGTCATACGGGATGACGACCGTCCGGGCGGCGTCACGCCAGGAAGCGACCTCCTCGGGACCCACTCCGAGCTCCGCGGCGCGGCCGCGATGACGCTCCGCGGCGTCGGCCGCGGCCCGGAGATTCTGCTGGGCCATCAGGTTGGTGTAGACGTTGTTGTCGGCGACGGCGCTGTACTCGTCGGGACCCGTCACCCCGTCGATGCGAAAGCGGCTGTCGGCACCGTGGTGTCCGAGCGAGCGCCAGAGTCGAGCCGTTTCCACCAGCAGCTCGATCCCGATCTCGCGTTCGAACGCTTCGTCCTCCGAGACCTTCTGGTATCGGATCACGGCGTCGGCGATGCCGGCGTTGATATGGAACTGCGCCGTCCCCGCCGGCCAGTAGCCCGAGCACTCCTCGCCGCTGATGGTCCGCCATGGGAAGGCGGCGCCTTGCAACCCGAGCTGTCTCGCCCGTGTGCGGGCCAGGTCGAGCGTGGCATGTCGCCAGCGGAGGACGTCGCCGGCCGCTGCCGGGTAGGTGTAGCTGAGAATCGGCAGCACGAACATCTCGGTATCCCAGAAGGTGTGGCCGTCGTAGCCAGGGCCGGTCAGGCCCTTGCCGGGGATGGCCCGTTGCTCGCCTCGGGCCCCGGCCTGGAGGATGTGGAACATGGCGAAGTGGACGGCCTGCTGAAGTTCGGCGTCGCCCTCGATCTCGATCTCGCCGCGCTCCCAGAAGTCGTCGAGGTAGGCGCGTTGCGCGTCGACCAGACCGTCCCAACCGGTGTGCTGGGCCTCGGCCAGCGCCCCCTCCACCTGGGCCCGCATGGCGGGCTGCGAGCGTTGCCCCGACCATCCGTAGGAGAGGAACTTGACGATTCGAAGGGGCTTGCCCGGTTCCACGTCAGCGGTAATCGTCGCCCGTCCTAGGTCTTCCTCGCTCTCCACGCTGACGGTGGTGCCCGGCGGGCCGTCGACGACGTGGTCCATGCCCGCTGCCATCCGCAGGCCGCTGGCCCGGGTGATGTGACACAGCACGACCCTGTTGTCCTTGGACATGTGGTCCTCTGAGCGAAGCGGCGCGCTGAGCGCGGCGGCGGCGCGAGGGTCAGGGTCCAGGATGGCGGGTGGCTCGTTGGCGACCAACTCCGACTGGACGACGACCCGGGTGGCGCCGCCGTCGACGGGCTCGACCTCGTAGAGGACTGCCGCCACGGCTCGCTGGACGAAGGACACCAACCGTGTCGTGGAGAGCCGAACCTCACGACCGACCGGCGAGACCCATTGTGCTTCTCGACGGAGCACTCCGGCCCGTAGGTCCAGCACCCGCTCGTGAGAGCGGAGCTGCCCGTAGCGGACGTCGAACGGCTCGTCGCCGACGAGGAGCCGGAAGATCTTCCCGTTGGTGATGTTGACGACGGTCTGGCCCGCTTCCGGGTTGCCGTAGGAGGTCTCGGCGTAGCGCAGCGGCCGCGACTCGTAGAAGGCGTTGAGGTACGTACCGGGAATGTCGGCCGGCTCACCCTCGTCCAGGTTCCCCCGGAGTCCGAGGTGCCCGTTGGACAGGGCGAACACCGACTCGGTCTGGGCGAGGACGTCCAGGTCGAGCTCGGTCTCGCGCAGCACCCAGGGCTCGACCGCGAACGCAGGGTGGGGGATCACGGTCGATCGAGCAGCTCGGCCTCGAGGTCGAACAGACACGCCGCCACGTTCGTCGGAGGACCCAGCATCGGCTCGAATTGTAGCGGGGACGTCCACACGACTCACCGGCCGGGCGGGGCACTTTGCCGCCCCGGCGTCGGGATGCCGGGGCGCCGTGGCTCGACTACCTTCTCGCCGTGGTGGAGGAGAAGAGCACGACGGTGCGGCGCACGTGAGGGAGACCAAGCCGTCGTTCACGGCCCGCCGGGTGGCCGTCACCCGGGCCACGCTGACGAGGCCCGAGGTGCCAACGGGGGACGCAGACGCCGAGGTCCGCCTCTACCAGTCCTTGGGGGGATTTCGTGTGAGCCTGGGGGACAGGCAGCTGCGCCGTCACCTCGCGGTGCGCACGGCCTTCTTCGACCGGGAGACGCTGGACGCCTTGCGCGCTGGTGTCCAGCAGGTCGTGCTCGTCGGCGCCGGCTACGACGGGCGGGCACTGCGGTTCGCCAGCCCCGATGTTCGGTGGTTCGAAGTGGACCACCCGGCGACGCAGGCGGACAAGCGGGCCCGGCTGGCCGCCATCGGAGCTCCGTCCGCCCAGACCGCGTTCGTGGCGGTCGACCTCGTTCACGACGACCTGGTGGGCGCGCTCGGGGCTGCGGGATACGACTCCACGAAGCCGTCGCTCTTCGTGGTGGAGGGGCTCCTCGGCTACCTGCCTCGGACCGTTACGAACGCGTTGCTCGAGAGCCTCCAGGAGCTGGCAGGTCCCGGGAGCCGGCTGGCGGTGGCCTTCCCGACCACTCGTCCCGACGCCGCGGGGCCCGAGCGGCTTCGGCGTCGTGTGCGAGGTCTGATCGTCGCAGCTCTGGGCGAGCCCTGGCTCACCAGGTTCACTCCCGACGAGCCCGAGCAGCTGCTGGCCCGGTCAGGCTGGACCGTGGCCGTCGACGGCGACAAACCGGTGCGCTACAAGGGTCGCAACGGCGTTCTCCTGGGTGCCGTGCCGGTGGCTGCCGACGCTGCGTGAGCGCCCCCAGCCCTACCGGGGACCCCGCGGCCAGAAGTCGCGCCCGAAGCTGGCTGGAGTGGGTTCGTGTCGGACCGGGGCCGGCGGCACACGCAGGGCACCAGCGGCCATCTCCGCTGCCCGCACCGGCCGGTAGGTCGGCGTCCACATCGCGTCGCGCACCTTCGCCTCCAGGTCGCCATCCACGGCGGCCCGGGCGACACCGTCGCGCCTGGCGGCGTCGGCCACGGCGACGGCCACGGCCACCGAGGTGTCGCGCAGGTCCTCTATCTGGGGAAGGAGGGACGCACCGGGCGTGGTCGGGTCGACGAGATCGGCGATGGCTCGGGCGGCGGCGACGATCATGCCGTCGGTGATGACCGTGGCCCGGGCGACGATCGCACCGAGACCCAGACCGGGGAATGCCAAGGCATTGTTGGCCTGCCCGATCACATAGGTCACTTTCTCGTAGGTGACTGGGTCGAATGGACTGCCGGTCGCGACGAGTGCCCGGCCGCCCGTCCACCGGATCAGGTCCGCAGGAGCCCTCTCGCAGAGGGGCGTCGGGTTGGACATGGGCAGGATGATGGGCCGGTCAACGTGGGCCGCCATCTCCCTCACGATCTCCTCGGTGAAGGCGTTGGTGCGCGTCGAGGTGCCGATGAGGATGGTCGGATGGACCCGGCGAACGACCTCGGCGAGGTCGATGCCACCGACCTCGTTGTCGCGGGTCCACCCCGCGACCTCGCTCGTCGGACGGGCGTAGGACCTCTGGAAGTCCTGCAGATCGCCCATGTCATCGGTGAGCAACCCGTGTCGATCGAGGCACCAGAACCTCGCCGTGGCCTCGTCCCGGGTGAGCCCCTCTGCGGTCATGGCGTCCCGCATCTGGTCGGCAATGCCGATGCCGGCGGTACCGGAGCCGAAGACCACCACCCGGTGGTCCGCGAGGGTGACGCCGGACATCCGGGCGGCTGACAGCACGGCGGCCAGGTTGACGGCGCCGGTGCCCTGCATGTCGTCGTTGAACGTCAGCACCCGCCGTCGATAGCGCTCGAGGATCCTGCGGGCGTTGCTCGTGCCGACATCCTCCCAATGGAGCAGCGCGTTGGGGAAGAGCCGCCTCGCCGTGTTGACGTAGGTCGCGATGAACTCGTCGAAGGCCGTCCGCGACACCCGGGGGTGCCGGTTTCCCAGATAGAGCGGGTCCTCGAGCAGGCTCTGACGGTTTGTTCCCACGTCGAGCATGACAGCCAGGGTGCGGTCGGGGTGGATGCCCGCCGCCGCGGTGTAGACCATGAGCTTGCCCACAGCGATCTCGATACCTCCCACGCCCCAGTCCCCGATGCCGAGGATGGCCTCGGCGTCGGTCGCCACGATGAGATCGACCTCGTCGGGGCCGAGCCCCATCTCACCGAGGGACGGCCCCACGAGCTCGGGGGAGTCGACCGAGAGATAGACGCCGCGCGGTCGCCGGTACTCGCGGCTGTACAGGGTGATGGCCTCTCCGATCGTCGGGGTGTAGACGATCGGGAGCATCTCCCGAAGATGATCGGACAGCACCCGGTAGAAGAGCACCTCGTTGCGGTCACGAAGATCTGCGAGGTGAATGTTCTTGGCGAGGTCGGTCGGCTGCGCCTGGTACTGGGCGTACGACAGATCAGCCTGCTCCTCGAGCGTCAGGACCGAAGGCGGCAGCTGCCCGATCAGGCGCAGCGCTCGACGCTCCTCGGGGGTGAAGGCTGTTCCCTTGTTCAGGCGGGGGTTTTCGAACACCTGACGCCCCCGGAGCGTCGTCTCCCACGCCCCGTCGTCGCTCAACCACATCGTCTGCATCGGGTCCCCCCCTGCCGACGCCTCCAGGCGTCTGCCCACCATTGTGACGCCGAGGGCGAACGAGTGTGGGCTGGAGACTCCTTCCCGGTCCAGGGGTACGGTGGATTCCCTGAAACGGCGGCGCGATCCTCGCATCAGGGAGCATCTCGACACAGACCGAGCGGCGGTTGATCGGCGGGCAGCGGCGGCGCTCGACCGCCATCCTCGGACGGCACGCGCCGCCGAGCTGCTCGGCCGAGTCGCCCACGAGCAGTCCGAGGAACGGATCGGCCTCGCCGC
>DASXCO010000148.1 GCA_036491125.1 Acidimicrobiales bacterium
CCCGGCGGCGACGTCCGGCCAGTCCGGTCGCCGAACTGACCTCATCGAGTAGCGCTTCGCGTTCGCGCCGGAGCCGCTCGACCCGACCCTGGTCGGCCCAGGACTCGGCCTCGGCCAGATCGCCATCGATCTCTCGCAGCCGGTCCCGGTACATCGCCAGGGCCTGGTCGTCGACAACCTCCCCCGCGTCGGAGTCGGGCAGGACGACTCCGGCGTGGCCGGCTACAGCTGCCGACAACTGAAGCGCACCGACCTCGACCCCCGGCCGCTGGGCGAGATACCGCAGGTAATGCAAGCCCTTGAGGTCGGGAAGCGCTCCCGTGGCGCCTTCGCGCCCGACACTCCAGACCTCTGGGGTGTCGGGGTGCAAATGCACGATGACCGACGATGCGGTCGGCGCATCGACAGCCGGCCCACCAAGCTGGCGCTCCCACCACCTGGCGCCAATCCGCCGATAGCCCGAAGCTGCGGCGTGGCGCCAGCGGACGGCGGATCTATGGCCCAGCGCCCGATGGGCCTGGTAGAGGTAGTCATCGACAACCCCGTGGAATGTAACCGCGCCGGCGTTGAGCACGGCGCGACCCGCGTACGGGTCCAAGAGATCCGCGCCTTCGGCAGCGATGTCGTCCTGCCGGAGGACAGTGGCGACTCTCACGAGGGAGGTAACTGTAAGCAGGAAGTCGACGTCGCGGAGGATCGCAGCGAGACCTGCGCCGGCAAGCTGGTGCAGCAGCTCCGACGCGCGGCCCGGCTCACCCCCCTCGAGCCAGAGGACGGCAGCCTCCGCGGACACCGACGGAATACCCTCGGCGGCGCCGTACTGCTCGAAGGCAACAGCCTCGTTCCGTAAGGTGTCGACGTCACCAACCTGGCGGGCCCTCGCAGCGACCAGGCTGTGCACCACAGCGTCTACGTCGGGCTCAGCCACCTCCGAACCAACCTCCCGCGTGCGAACAATCAGACGGTCCGCCAGGTCAAGATCGTCCGCGACCAGCGCTTGCGTAGCGCGCCGCGAGACAGCGAAGAACGTCGGCCGGGGGGCACCCGATTCTCCGGCGAGCGCTTCGAGGGCCCGCAACTGTCGTTGCACGGCAACCACGTCGAGACATTCCCAGGCCGTCGTGAGCCGCCAGAGGTGAGCGGAAAGCCGCATTTCTGGGTCGGCGAGGTGGGCCGCTGCCTCGGCCAACCTTGCTGCCAGCCGGAGGCGCTGCTCGAAGTCATCGGGTCCCCACCGCACGAGCAGCGCGGCGTCGAGGGCGTCGGCAAGGACGTCGGGATCGCCGAGTCCTTCAGCCAGATCCACAGCCTCGGCTGCGAACGCGACCGCTCGGTCAGCGTCGCCGCCATAGACCCATGCCCGCGCCAGCGCCGCGGCCAAACGGCAACGGCTCAGACTTGACCCGGCGACGGTGTACGCCTCGTGCACGAGGGCAGGCACCTGCCCTGGATGCACGCCGAAGCGCTGGCCCGCCGGCATGCCGAGCGCCGTCGTTGCCATGAGCTCGGCGTCGCCGGCCTCCCGGGCGTCGTGGAACGCCTGGATCTGCGCCCTCAGGGCATCGCCGGCCTTGTCAGCCGAAGCCTCCATGAGTAAATGGTAGAGGCGTCCCCCCGTCAGGTCCTCAGCAGCTGCACCTCCGCCGCGTGCCTGGCCACGAGCTCGGAGTCCCAGTCGCCTGTGCAGTACACCGACAGCTGTGAGATGGCGCCGTCGGAGACATCGGCCCGAATCAGCTCGCGGCAGTACCACGACTCGTTGTCCTGGTCCCACTCCTCCTCGACCTCGAGCACGAACCCGGTCGTGGTGGCGTCGAGGCGTGATCGGGGGACACGCCCCGCAGCTGGGTGCCCACCCTTTCGCAAGGCGACCACATCCTCGATGCCAGCGGCTTGCAGCCGCCATTGCGGCATCGTGAAGTCACAGAAGACCTCGGCGGTAAACAGACCCTCGGGCGGCGTGCCGGTCTCGAGAAAGGAGACCAACTCATCCGCCACCTCCCGGGTCGAACGCTCGGCCGCCCTCACTCCGAACCCGCTACGGCCGACATATTGGCGGCCACAGCCGCCATGGTTTGCTCCAGCTGCACCGAGGGACTGAACTCGACGGTCTCGGTCCCTGCCGTCACGATCGGCACGTGGCCAGGCGGGGCATAGTAGGCGTCGCCAGCCACGTAGGTCTCCTCGCGGTCGTGATAGCGGAGCACCAGTCGACCGGAGACGAC
>DASXCO010000149.1 GCA_036491125.1 Acidimicrobiales bacterium
CCGGCGCTCGGTACCTGGCAGAGCGTGGTGATGGTCGACCTCAACGCCGACAACCGGCGGCGGCGGGCCAGGCTCAGCTTCATCTCCGGCTGAGTCGCGCTGGTCGACTCGGGCGGCCGGGCCCGGCGGGCCAGGCGGCGGTCGGCGAACCAGGGCCGCAGCACCAGGCGGGCCGGCGGCAGGTGGCCGTAGACGAGGACGCCATGGCCGGGTCGAATGCGTCGCAGGGTGTCGGCGGGGGCGAGGCGTCGGGGGCTGGTCGACCTCGTGGTCGAGACGCTTCCCTCGGCGCTCGTCGTGGTCGAGACCTGGAGGACCTCCTCTTCGCCCACCAGGTGGCTCAGATGATCGAGCGTCGCCGGGTCGGAGATGCCGGAGAGGACGACCTTGGCCCGGTGGTTGTTGACCACGGTGGCAGCCCGCTCCCCGTAGCGGGTGGAGATCTGGGCCATGTCCTGCCACACCGTCACGAGCTGGATGCCGTGACCGGCGGCGGTTGCCGCGAGGACGTCCAACTCCGCCAGCGGGGCGACGTTGGCCGCCTCGTCGAGCACCACCAGCAACGGGGGTTCGAGCGGGCGGCGCTGGGCGGCGACCTGATCGAAGGCGGTCGTGAGCATCTGGGTGACGAGCGCCGCGAACACGGGCCGAAGACGCTGCTGCTCGTGGGCGGGGGCGCAGACGTACAGCGTGTGGTGGCCACCGTCGAGCAGGCGATCCGGATCGATATCGGCCCGGTTGCCGTGCACCGACATGGTCGGGTCGGCAAACGCGTCCAGGACCGTCTCGGCCGTGGTGTACACCGAGCTGCGCTGTCGTTCGTCGCGCTGCCAGGTGGCGCGCGCCGCCTGGAGCGGATCGGGATCGCCGATCGCCTCGAGCACGAGAGCGACCTCGCCGACGTCCTGCTCGTCGACCCACCGCACGACCTCCGACATGCCCCGTCCCGTGCGGGCCGCGGCGAACAGGAGCGGGGCCAGGAGCTTGGCCGCCGTGGCGTACCAGAAGTCGGCGTCGGTCAGCCCCGTCCCCTGGTGGGCCCGCCCCGCCGTGCACAGGCCTTCGGCCATCCGGCGGGCACCGAGCCAGCTGGTGCTGGCTTCGAGTGGCGACCACGACGCGGCCGGCAGTCCGGTGCTGGCCGCTGGGTCGTACACCCACGCCTCGCCGATGCGGCTCCTCCACGAGATCGTGTCCTGCACGAGGTCGGTCTTCACGCTCGTGGCCAGCACGGGACCCGCCCACTCGAGCAGCGCCGGCACGGCAAAGCCGGTCGTCTTCTGGGTCTGGGTGGGTCCCACCACGATGACCGACTGCCGAGGCTCGGCGGCCAGGTAGCGCGGCCGGACGCTGGCACCGCCGCCCGGGGCGCGCCCGAGGGTGACGCGGCCCGGCAGGCTGCTCCGGACGACGAGCGGCCGCAGCTCCCGGCTCCGGGCCCACGCCGCGGAGCGCGACCGGGCACGCGACATCGGCGCGTCGCCAGCGCATCGGCGCCACCCGGCCGCGACCAGCCAGGCGAGGCCTGCGGCGGCCGCGATGACCGCGACCAGGACGAGATAGAGCTCGGTGGCGCCGAGCCCCCGGTACGGCGGCGGCCAGCTCGCCCAGGGCCGTCCGGGGCGCTCGACCAGGCCGATCATGAGCGCCGGCGCGCTGCTCGGCGACACTCGGGGCCAGGTCCCGGTCGCGAGCCAACCGGCCAGCTGACCTGCGCACCACAACAGCTCCGCGATCGCGACGACGCCGGCGAGGGCGACGAGCGCGCTGTCGGACGGCGCTGCCACAGAGTCAGCGGCACGGGAACGGGCTCCCCGCCCGGTCCGAGCCGCGTCCGCGGAGGGCCTCATCGACGGCCTCCCGGGCCGACCATGACGGCGTCGGTGTCGACGAGGGGCCGCTCGCTGGCGGCGAGATGATGCTCGACCAGGAAGGAACGTTGGCCCACCTTCCAGAGGGCGACTCCCCGACCGAGCTGGGGGAGGAGGTCGGCCTCGGTGCTGGTCAGCCCGAGCAGGGCGCCGGCCGACTCCACCTCTCCCGGGGGCTGGCCGTAGACCACCCGGGTCTCGGAGTCGGAGAGGAGGCCCTGGGCGAGGCCCACCTGCTCCGAGCCCGCGGCGCCGGCAGCACCGAGGTCCGAAAGCCGGTGGAGCACGGCGACGTTGGCCACACCGAAGGCGCGAGAGAGCTTCCACGCGGCCTGGAGCCAGCGCGCCACGCCCAGGTTGGTCAGGATCACCCACGCCTCGTCGACCACGACGATGCGACGTTGGCCGTCCCTCCTGGAGAGGGCGAGCTGCAGCCAGGCCGTGGCACAGGTCATGAGGATGCCCAGGGCGTCGGAGCCGTAGACAGCTGAGAGGTCGAGCACCACGAGTGACCCGTCGAGGTCCAGGCCCGGCGTCGTCGGCCCGTCGAACATCCCGCTCAGGTCACCGTGGACGAGACGGCGCAGCTCGAGGGCGACGTCTCTGCCGTCACCCGCCAGCGTGTCGACGTCGGTCCTGATGGCCTCGGCCGCCTCCCTGGTCGGCGCGAGCAGGGCGTCGACCACGGCGGGCAGGGTCGTCGAGTCGCCACCGACTCGGCGCGCCGCCCCCACCGCCAGATCGACCGCGGCCCGCTCCCTGGGCTGCAGCGGTCGGCCCAGGCAGGCAGTGCCCAACGAGGCGAGCAGCTCCGAGCGCCGGCGGCTCGCCAGCTCGGGGGCCCGGTCGTCACCGTTGGCGGCGTCGAGGGGGTTGAGCCGGATCGATCCGCCGGGACGAAGGCACACGGGCTCGACGCCCCACGCCCGGGCGAGATCGGCGTACTCGCCTTTCGGGTCGACGACCCACGCCCGCCGGCCGAACAGCGACTGTCGCCACAGATAGGACTTGACGAACGAGCTCTTCCCCCGCCCGATCTGGCCGATGACCACCATGTTGGGGTTGGTCAGCGCCCCCTTGGCGTACAGCTCGAAGGGGTCGTAGGTGAACGACCCGCCGAGCAGGTCCCGTCCGATCAGGACGCCCCGGCCACCAAGGCCGCCCTCGGAGACGAACGGGTAGGCGGCGCCCAGCTGGGCCGTGGTGACGCGATGGGCGGCCGGTGTCACGCCAGACCCCGTCCCAGTGGAAGCGTCCAGGTGAACGCCCGGTCCTGCTCGCCGTACAGGCGCCGCAGCTCCAGGTGGGCCTGTCCCGCGGCCTGTTCGACCCGTCCGGCGGCCAGCTCCAGCTCGTCAAAGCTGTCGGCGGTCACCGTCACGTAGCCCGAGAAGCGGTACTGGGCGTGGCCGTCAGCCAGCTCCGTCTCCCGATGGGCGACGACCTCCTGCTCGCGCCGCCGACGGGCGGTGACCATGAAGCCGGCCCGACGCCGCAGCTCGGCATCGGCCACGTCGGCCGTCCGGGCATGCTCGACCTCGCGGGTCGCCCGGGACGGGCTGGCGGGCTCCATCGTCACCGACACCGTGCGCCTCGCTCCTGACTGGAGCAGCAGCGGTCGCAGGAAGTCGGGACCCACGTCCACCCGCGGCCACTCGGCCACCCAGTAGGTCGCGTGGCATGTCCCGTCGGTCCGATAGCCCGACCAGCTCGCTTCGGACGCCAGTGGCCAGGGCCAGCTGGCCACCGACCGACCGGCCCCCGCC
>DASXCO010000150.1 GCA_036491125.1 Acidimicrobiales bacterium
AGCGCGTCCTGGACAGGGTTGGTCCTGATCCGGCGACCGCGGAGCGCGTACTGGCACGCCTGGTTGAGGTAGCCCCACGTCCGGTCGATGGTGCTCGTCGCATAGCCAGCCTCCGCCATGCGAGCGAAGAGGCTCTCTATACGCTCCGTCGTCGTCCGATCGACCCAGAGCGCGCCCAGCGCCGGACGCACATTCGTCGCCAGCAGGCACTCGGCATTGGCGATGGTGTTGGGTGACTTCCGCTTGGCGTGGCGAGTGCGAGCACCGGGTGTCGAGCTCGGGCAACCGGCTTGGAGCCACTTGTCGATCAACTCATTGAAAGAGGCCAAGCGTTGACGACGGGGCACCGGCTTCCCCGCGGCCGCCCGCTGGGCCAGCAGCACGTTGAGATCCGCCTGCGCATCGGCCTTCTCGAGACGCTCCACCTTCCGCCGCGAGCCGTCGGGGAACCGCACCCACGCCATCCACCGCTGCGCGCCATCGTTCCACCGGACTGTCGCCTTCCCAGCCACCGCGTACCTCCGCCCTCAGCACAGAACGTAGCCAATGATCCAAAGGCTACGTTGAAAGTGGCTACGTCGGGGGGAGGCGGAGAAGCGACCGGTCAGACATGCCTTCTGAACTGGGCTTTTTGGTGGGCCGTAGAGGACTCGAACCTCTGACCTCTTGCGCGTCATGCAAGCGCGCTACCAACTGCGCCAACGGCCCGGACCGATGACCATATCACCCAGGCGGCCCCCGACAACCCCCCGTAGTAGCTTGAGCAGCGTCTGCACCTGGGAGGGACCATGGACGCCGCCACCGCCTCGGGCCACGCGGAGCGTATCGCCGAGGTGGGCTACACGATCGTGGAGGACGCCATCGAGGCCGACCTCATCGACGCCCTGGTGGACGATCTCGGCCGGCTCGTCCGGGGCCTGGGTATCGAGCCGGCGTCCAACGAGTTCGAGGGGACCGAGACGCTGCGCGTCTACAACCTCCTCGTGCACGGCGCCCTGTACGAGCGGATACCCGTCCACGCCAACGTGCTGCCCATCGTCGACGGGGTGCTCGACCCCGGGTGCCTGGTGTCATCGCTGTCCTCGATCGACATCGGCCCCGGCGAGACGGCGCAGCCGATCCATGCCGATGACCAGCTGATCCCGCTGCCGAAGCCGCACCCGCCCACGGTGTGCAACACCATGTGGGCGCTGACCGACTTCACCGAGAGCAATGGCGCCACCAGGTTGCTGCCCGGCTCGCACCTGCTCGACCACTCCCCCGACCTCTTCAAGTCGTACGAGTCGATCCCCGCCGAGATGCCCAAGGGCAGTGTGCTCGTGTGGCACGGGAGTCTGTGGCACGGCGGCGGGGCGAACCAGACGGGCCAGCGGCGGGTGGGGATCGCCATGAACTACTGCGCCGGCTACATCCGCCAGCAGGAGAACCAGCAGCTCGGCATCCCGCCCGAGACCGTGAAGGGATTCTCCCCCCGCCTGCGCGAGCTGGTGGGTTACGGCGTCTACACCGGTCTCATCGGCCACATCGACAAGCACAGCCCCGTCGAGCTGCTCGACGAGGAGTCTCCGCTGCGCATGGTCTGGGACATCGCCTGACCCGGAGGCCGAGCTCCGAACTACCCGCGTGCTTCACATCTCGGCGAATAGGGGCCGCGACGCTCACCATCGCGGCGACCACTTTCGACCATGGGTGCAATCGGAGTAGACCCCGAACGTCGCGCCCGAGGCGATTCGGCGCGACCCGCTACATCGTCTCGGCCAGACCCACCTCGCCGCGGCCCCGCAGAACATCCTTCATCAGCTTCCCCGCCGCGTTGCGGGGCAGCACCTCGGCTCGCAGCTCGACGTAGGCGGGCACCTTGAAGTCGGCCAGTGCCTCGGCCACCCAAGCCCGCAGCCCGTCCTCGGTCACCGATGCGCCCGGCTCGGGTCGGACCACCGCCTTCACCTCTTCGCCCAGTGTCGGGTGCGGCACCCCGATCACCGCCGCGTCGGCCACGTCGGAGTGCTCCATGAGGCGGTTCTCGATCTCCACGCAGTAGACGTTCTCGCCGCCGCGGATGATCATGTCCTTGGCCCGGTCGGTCACGTAGAGAAACCCGTCGCGGTCGAGGTAACCGATGTCGCCCGAGTGCAGCCAGCCGTCGGTGACCGTCTCGGCGGTGGCCTCGGGGTCGTTCCAGTAGCCGGGCATGACGATCGGGCCCTTGATCCAGATCTCGCCGATGTCGCCAGTGGTCACGTCCTTGCCGTCGCCTTGGACGACCCGCACCTCCACCACCGGAAGCGCCCGCCCCACCGAGTCGGGGCGGTTCACCAGCTCGGATCCCCAGTTCACTGTCGCCACCGAGCTCGACTCGGTGAGACCGTAGGCGTTGCCCATCGTCC
Organism: Acidimicrobiales bacterium; assembly: GCA_036491125.1. NCBI lineage: Bacteria > Bacillati > Actinomycetota > Acidimicrobiia > Acidimicrobiales > Acidimicrobiales bacterium. Next base: position 2,388 of record DASXCO010000150.1, read on the forward strand.
GCACGTTCGGAAACGTCTCCTCCACCCGGCGCTGCAGCTCGGCCGCCGACGGCGACCCGCCGTAGGCCACTGTGGTCACCGAGCTCAGGTCGTAGTCGTGGCGCGCCGGGTGCTCGACGACCCGCCAGATCATGGTGGGCACCGTCGCCCACACCGTGACCTGCTCGTCCTGCATCAGCCGCATGGCGCCCTCGGGATCGAACCGGCCGTCGGGGATCACCAGCTTGATACCACTGACCATCCCCACGACCAGTCCCGAGTGACAGCCGGACACGTGGAACAACGGCGAAGAGAGAAAGCTGGCGATCTGCGCGCCACCGAACGCCGACCCGCCCTCGGGATCGGCCATGGCGCCAGCCAGCGCGTTGTAGAGCGTGTTCTGAAGATTCGCCACCATCGAGCGGTGGGTGGAGACCGCACCCTTGGGCCGGCCGGTCGTCCCGCTGGTATAGAAGATCACCGCCGGGTCGTCCTCGTCGATCGGAGTCGTCAGGGGATCGGTATCTGCGGAGGAGCCCTTCAGCAGCTCCTCGAAGGGCCGCACTCGCCTGTCGGCGCCCCCCAGATCCGACGGGTCGGCGTCGATCAGGAACACCGCCTCCAGGTCCGGGCAGCTGTCGAGGTCCGACATCACCCTCGCAAAGCGGGGTCCGTCGGCAACGAGGACCTTGGCGCCACAGTGCCTCAGCCCGTAGAGGATCTCGTCGGTCTTCCACCAACCGTTGAGGCCGACCAGCACTGCACCCATCCCCACCGTGCCCCAGAAGGAAAGGCACCACTCCGGGTTGTTGGCCGACAGCACGGCGACCCGGTCGCCACGCTCGACACCGAACGAGCCGGCCAGGGAGCGGGAGACGGCGTGGGCCTGCTCGAGGAACGTGGCGAAGCCGATGCGACGCCCGCGGTGGACGATGAAAGCCTGCTCATCCCCACGCCCCGCCGCCAACTCGGCGACCTCGCGCAGCGACGCCATGCGGTTCTTGTAGACCCTGGTGGGGACGCCGTTGACTACCTCGGTAGCCACCTCGAAGGCCCCAGCTGGGCCGGTGAGCATCGCCTCGATCTCGGCGCTCGTGGGCACCCTCGCTCCTTCCCCTTCTCGGGTCGCTCAGTGCTGCAGCGCCGCGAGTGGTTGCACCGTTACGTGATCGTCGGCCAGGCCCTGCTGGATCCGGGTGAGCGCGCTGCGCAACTGCGTGAGATCGCCCGTGCGAGCGTCGATCACGTAGACCGCCCCACCCCGGAGACGGGGAAGGGACGGGCGCATCGTCACTCCGGTGGGCCGGACCACGTGCTCCTTGATGAGGCGGGCCGACACCAGATCGAAC
>DASXCO010000151.1 GCA_036491125.1 Acidimicrobiales bacterium
GGTGAGGACGAGGCCGTCGCCCTGGCCAACGACAGCGACTACGGGCTCTACGACTACGTGTACTCCAAGGACTCGGCGCGGGCCTTCCGGGTGGCCAGGCAGTTGCGGGCGGGCCACGTGGGCATCAATACCGCGCAGCGCAACCTGGAGGCGCCGTTCGGCGGCTTCAAGATGAGCGGCGTGGGCCGCGACGGTGGTGACTTCGGTCTGCACGCCTACAGCGAGCTGCAGAGCGTCATCTGGCCGGGTTGAGGAAGAGGGAGGAAGCGTGAGAGGCGTCGTCTGGAACGGCAAGATCGACGTGACCGAGGACCTCGAGGCCCGGCCGCCCGGCACCAACGAGGTGCGGGTCCGCATCGCCGCCGCTGGTGTCTGCCACAGCGACGTCAGCGTGATCGACGGGACCATCCCCTTCCCCACGCCGCTGGTCATGGGTCACGAAGGCGCCGGGGTCGTCGAGGAGGTCGGATCGAGCGTCACCAAGGTCAAGCCAGGGGATCATGTCGTGCTCGTCACCCTCGGTCACTGTGGCCAGTGCGACGCATGCGAGAGCGGCTTCCCGACCCACTGCCGCGACACCTTCGGCAAGACGTCCCAGCCCTTCACCTACAAGGGCGAGCCCGCCTACATGTTCGCCAACACCTCGGTCTTCGCCGAGTACACCGTGGTCAAGGAGAGCCAGGCCGTGGTCATCGACCCGGCGGTGCCCCTCGAGGCTGCCTCCCTGATCGGCTGCGGGGTGCTGACGGGCGCGGGCGCCGTGTGGAACCGGGCCAAGGTCGGCCGGGGCGACACGGTGGCCGTGTTCGGGGTCGGGGGCATCGGGCTCAACGCCGTGCAGGCGGCGTGGATCGCGGGCGCTGTGCGTATCGTGGCCGTCGACGCCAACCCGGCCAAGGAGAGCCTCGCCCGTGACTTCGGGGCCACAGACTTCATCGATGCACGCGCCACTGATGCCGTGGCGGCCGTCAAGGACATCGTTCCCGACGGCGTCGACCACTCGTTCGAGTGCGTCGGTCACCCGGCGGTGCTCCGCCAGGCCATCGACATCCTGGGGTGGGGCGGCAACTGCGTGATCATCGGGGTACCCCCGCCCACGGCAGAGGCGTCGTTCCGGGTGGCCGCCCTCACCCATATCGACCGCGGCATCCTCGGCTCGCGATACGGCTCGGCCCGACCTCATGTCGACGTCCCGATCGTGATCGACCTCTACCGCCAAGGCCGCTTCAAGCTGGACGAGCTGGTGACGCGGACCTACCCGCTCGACGAGGTCGAGACGGTGTTCTCGGACATGGCCGACGGCAAGGTGGCCCGAGGCGTGCTCGTCCCCTGATGGCATACCCGGGGTGGTTCCACCGGCTGGCCAAGAAGGTCAACAACTGGGGGCGGTGGGGACCCGACGACGAGGTCGGCACGATCAACCTGATCACCCCCGAGGTGCGCACGCGGGCGGTGGCCTGCGCTCGCACGGGCCGGAGCTTCTCCTTGGCCCTCCCGCTGTCGGAGTCCGAGGGCATCCAGACCGGGATGCTGCCAGGCCGGCTCAACCCGGTGCGGGCCATGGTCCAGATCAACAACGCGGTGACCGGTGACCCGAGCGACTTCTGCTCGAGCGACGACATGGTCGTGATGGGGCTGCAGTGCGCGACGCATTGGGACGGGCTGGCCCACGTGAGCTATGACGGCCGGATGTACAACGGCTATCCCACGTCGAGTGTCACCGCCTTCGGTGCGTCGCTGTGCGGGATCCACCGGATCAGGACGCTGGTGAGCCGGGGCGTGCTCCTCGACGTCGCCCGGACGCGTGGGGCGACCCGTCTGGACGGCGGCTACGCCATCACCGCTGCCGACCTCGACGCCGCCGAGGCTCGGGCCGGTCTCGAGGTCCGTCCCGGAGACGTGGTCCTCGTCCGCACCGGTCACATGGAGCTCCTCGCGCGGGGTGACAAGGCGACGTACGGGAGCCTGACGCCAGGCCTTTCGACGAAGACGGTCGAGTGGTTCCGCGACCGGGACGTCGCCGCCGTGGCGACTGACACCCTCGTCTTCGAAGTGTGGCCGAGCGAGGACGACGCCGCCATCCTGCCCGTGCACCTGCTCCACCTCGTGGAGATGGGCATGATCCAGGGTCAGAACTGGGTGCTCGACCACCTGGCCGAGGACTGCGCCGCCGACGGGGTGTACGAGTTCCTGCTGGAAGCCTCGCCGCAGCCGTTCACCAACGCCGTGGGCTCACCGGTCAACCCCGTGGCCGTCAAGTAGGAGGTCCCAGGTTGAGCGCTCGTCCAGGAGAAAGCTTCACCGACGGGACGCTGTGGGCGCTCATCGAGCGCCGCGCCCTCGAGACTCCCGACGACCTGATGGCGGTCGACGAGATGAAACGCCGGCTCAGCTTCGGCGAGTACCGACGGATGGCCGAACGGGCCGCTGCCGGTCTGTCGGCTCTCGGGGTCAGAGAAGGGGTCGCGGTCTCGTGGCAGCTGCCGACGTGGCTCGAGTCCCTTGTGCTCGTCGGGGCGCTCTCCCGCCTGGGCGCCGTGCAGAATCCTGTGCTGCCCATCTATCGGGACCGGGAGCTGCGGTTCATGACCGCCCAGACCGGCGCCCGTCTGCTCGTCGTGCCGTCGGTGTGGCGCGGCTTCGACTTCCGGGCCATGGCCGACTCCATCGCGGCCGATCGCGACGACCTGGAGGTGCTCGTGGTCGACCGGGCCCTGCCCGACGCCGATCCCTCCCTCCTGCCGCCGGCCCCGCCGGTGCCCGGTTCGCCGGCCGGCCTTCCCACGGCGTGGGTCTTCTACACGTCGGGGACCACCGCCGATCCCAAGGGCGCCCGGCACACCGACGCCACCATCGCGGCTGCCGCCGTGGCCATGAACGTGGCCCTTGACCTACGCGCCGAGGACCGTAGCGCCCTGGTGTTTCCCTTCACCCACATCGGCGGGATCACCTGGCTCTTCTCCAGCCTCATGACGGGCTGCGCCAACGTGTCGGTCGAGCGCTTCGATCCCATCGAGACCGTCGAGGTCCTCTCTGACGAGGACGTGACCCTGGCCGGGGCGGGCACGCCCTTCCACCTCGCATACCTCGAGGCCCAGCGCCGCCAGCCGGGAAAGCCGATCTTCGCCCTGGTGCGTGCCTTCCCCGGCGGAGCGGCCCCGAAGCCTCCCCAGCTCCACTACGACCTCAAGCGGGAGGTGGGCGGGGTGGGCATCGTGTCGGGTTACGGGCTCACCGAGTGCCCGATCCTGGCCATGAACGCGGTTGGCGATCCCGACGACAAGCTCGCCAACACCGAGGGTCGCGCCTCGCCGGGCGTGCAGCTCGACGTCGTGAGCGTCGACGGCGTCCCCGTCGGCGCCGGCCAGGAGGGCGAGCTTCGGGTCAAGGGTCCCCAGCTCTTCCGGGGCTACGTCGACGCCAGCCTCGACGCCGAAGCCCTCGACGAGCGCGGGTTCTTCCGGACCGGAGACCTCGTTGTCGTCGACGATGACGGCTTCGTCACCATCACCGGTCGGCTCAAGGACGTGATCATCCGCAAGGGCGAGAACATCAGCGCCAAGGAGGTCGAGGACCTCCTCTATCAGCATCCGAAGGTGGCCGACGTCGCCGTCGTCGGCCTACCCGATCCCGCCCTCGGCGAGCGTTGCTGTGCCGTGGTGGCGACCAAGGACGGATGCGAGCCGCTCGAGCTCGCCGAGATCGTCGCCTTCCTCACCGGCCAGGGGCTGGCGATCCAGAAGGCGCCCGAACAGCTCGAGCTGGTCGACGTCGTGCCCCGCAACCCCACGGGCAAGACGCTCAAGCACGAGCTCCGCCAACGGCTGTCGAGCTAGACGATGGCATCGCGACTAGAGGGAAAGGTCGCCCTCGTCACTGGGGGCGGGTCCGGCATCGGGCGGGCGTCCGCCCTCGGCTTCGCCGAGGAAGGCGCGACGGTGGTTGTCGCCGACGTGGACCAGGCCGGCGGGGCCGAGACCGTCCGTGCCGTCACCGACGCCGGCGGCTCGGCCCGCGCCGTCTCCTACGACGTGACCAGGTCGGACGAGGTCGCCGCAATGGTCGCGGACGTCGTCGCCAACGACGGGCGGCTCGACTGCGCCCACAACAACGCCGGTACCAGCGGCCTGACCGCGTTCACGGTCGACTATCCCGAGGAGGAGTGGGACCGGGTGCTGGCGCTCAACCTGCGGAGCGTATTCCTGTGCATGAAGCACGAGATCCCCGTGATGGTCGAGCAAGGTGGCGGATGCATCGTGAACACCTCGTCCGGCGCGGGCCTGATGGGGTTCCCCGGTTTGCCCGCCTACGTCGCCAGCAAGCACGGCGTCGTGGGGCTGACCAGAGCCACGGCCCTCGAGTACGTGAAGTCAGGCATCCGGATCAACGCCGTCTGCCCGGGCAGCACCCGGACGCCGATGCTCGAGGCGTTCATGGGTGGAGATCCGGCGATGGAGAAGATGATGGCGCGCAGCGCCCCTATCGGGCGGCTGGGAACACCCAGCGAGATCGCCGCCGCCGTCGTGTGGCTGTGCACGGACGAGGCGTCCTTCGTGGTCGGCCACGCCCTGGCTGTCGACGGTGGCGCCGTCATCCAGTAGCCCACCAGGGTGGACGGTGGTTACCGGGGAGTATCCTCGACAGATGGCGCCGATGGCCGAACAGGGCTCATCGCAGCCCCCGTCGCAGGAATCGCCCCAGGATCCGTCGGCCACGGACCTGCGGGCAACCGATGGGCGGGTGCCCGGACGCCGCGGCCAGGCGACGCGGCGCCGGCTCATCGACTGCACGGCCGATCTCCTCGGCTCCACGTCGTGGCGCGACATCAAGGTGATCGACATCGCCAGCGCCGCCGGGACCTCGCCCGCCACCTTCTACCAGTACTTCGCCAACGTGGAGCAGGTCATCCTCGTCCTGGCCGAGGAGCTGGGCGAGGAGGTGGGGTCGCTGGCGGCCCTCGTGCACGGACAGTGGAAGGGCGATCGGGGCTGGGACACGGCGATCGGGTTCGTGCAGGCCTTCATGGACTACTGGGAGCGCCACCGCTCGGTCTTCCGCGTCGTGGACCTGGCCACCGAGGAGGGGGACCTCCGCTTCCGGGGGATGAGGACCAGGGCGCTGAACGGCGTCACCGTGGCCATCGCCGACGTCATCGAGACCAGTCGCCAGGAGGGCAGGTCGCCGGCGGCCGACTCGATGGCCATGGCCGGCTCCATCGTCGCCATGCTGGGCCAGGTGGCCAGCCACCGGTACGGGTTCGAGTTCTGGGGGATCCGCACCGCCGGCCTCATCGAGAGCCAGGCGGCCCTCCTCTACTGGAGCGTCACCGGCCGCAAGCCGCCGCGGCACTGAACCGCCCTCTCCCCATCCGCTAGAGTGAAACAGGTTCTAGATAGGAGACCGCGGTGTACATCGGCTACACGCCCGAGCAGCAAGCCCTGCGCCAGGAGCTGCGTGACTACTACGACCGGCTCCTGACCCGCGACGTCGAGGAGGAGCTCTCCCGCAGCGAAGGGGTCGGCCCCACCGTCCGCCGGGTCGTCAGGCAGATGGGGACCGATGGCTGGCTCGGCATCGGCTGGCCCAAGGAGTACGGCGGCCAGGGGCGATCGGCCGTCGAGCAGTTCGTCTTCTTCGACGAGTCGATGCGAGCAGGCGCGCCTGTGCCGATGCTCACGATCAACACGGTGGGCCCCACGCTGATGAACTTCGGCTCCGACGAGCAGCGCCAGCGCTTCCTGCCGCGGATCCTCGGCGGTGAGATCCACTTCTCGATCGGCTACACCGAGCCTGGCGCCGGTACCGACCTGGCCTCCCTCCAGACCAAGGCCGTGCGCGACGGCGACGAGTACGTCATCAACGGCCAGAAGATCTTCACCAGCCTCGCCACCGGCACCGACTACGTGTGGCTGGCCGCCCGCACCAACCCCGAGGCGCCCAAGCACAAGGGCATCTCGATCTTCATCATCCCGACCGACACACCGGGCTTCAAGGTGCAGCCCATGCAGCTACTGGGTGAGCACAACACGAACTACACCTTCTACGAGGACGTCCGCATCCCGGCCACCAATCTGGTCGGTGAGGAGAACGGCGGCTGGAAGCTCATCACCAGCCAGCTCAACCACGAACGGGTCACCCTGTGCTCGCCCGGCATCATCGAGCGAAACCTCGCCGAGGTGCGACGGTGGGCCCAGGACACCAAGCTGGCCGACGGCCGTCGGGTCGTCGACCAGGAGTGGGTGCAGGTCAACCTGGCCAGGATCCACGCCCGCCTCGAGTTCCTCAAGCTCATGAACTGGAGGGTCGCCTGGACGGCCACCCAGGACCGCCTGGACGTGGCCGACGCGTCATCCATCAAGGTCTTCGGCACCGAGTTCTACCTCGAGGCCTTCAAGCTGCTCTTCGAGATCGTCGGCCAGGTGGGCTACCTGAAGCGCGGCTCGCCCGAGTCGGTGCTCTCCTCACGCCTCGAGCAGCTCTACCGCGGCCTGCTCATCTTGACCTTCGGCGGGGGCACCAACGAGATCCAACGGGAGCTGATCGCCATGTTCGGCCTCGGCCTGCCCAAGTCCCGATAGGAGCACGATGGACTTCGCCCTCAACGACGAGCAGGAGGCCGTGCGTGACCTGGCCCAGCAGATCCTGGAAGGACACGTCACCCAGGAGCGCCTGAAGGAGATCGAGGCCGGCGCCCAGCAGATCGACCGGCGACTCTGGGCGGAGCTGGCCCGAGCCAACCTCCTCGGGATCGGCCTGCCCGAGGACGCTGGGGGCAGTGGGCTCGGCTTCGTCGAGCTGTTCCTGCTCCTGGAGCAGGTGGGCCGCACGGTGGCGCCCGTCCCCCTCCTGCCCACGCTCGTCCTGGGCGCTCTACCCATCGCCGAGCACGGGACGTCCGAGCAGCGCCAGCGGTACCTCCCGCCGGTCGTGGCCGGCGATCTCGTCCTGACCGCGGCCCTGGCCGAGGTGGGCACCGAGCCGACCCGGCCCGTGACCACTGCGCGGCGCGACGGCGCCGGGTGGCGCCTCGACGGGGTGAAGGTGTGCGTGCCCGCCGCCGACGTGGCCGGTCGCGTGGTGACACCGGCGCGCACGGGCGAGGACACGGTGGGCCTGTTCCTGGTCGACCCCACGGGCGAGGGCGTGCAGGCCGACGACCAACAGACGACGAGCCGCCAGCCCGAGCAGCGCCTGGAGCTGGTCGGCGCGCCCGTCCCCGCCGAGGACGTGCTGGGGGACCCGGAGGGGGGAGCCCCGATGCTCGACTGGCTGCTGGAGCGGGCCACGGTGGCCTACTGCGCGGTCGCCGTTGGCGTCTGCGAGGAAGCGCTCCGGCTCACAGCCGAGTACACGAGGACCCGCGAGCAGTTCGATCGGCCGATCGCCTCGTTCCAGGCCGTCGGCCAACGGGCCGCCGACGCGTACATCGACACCGAGGCCGTCCGTCTCACGGCCGTGCACGCCGCCTGGCGACTCACCTCGGGCCTGCCAGCGGCCGAGGAGGTGGCGGTGGCGAAGTTCTGGGCTGCCGACGGCGGCCAGCGCGTCGTCCACGCCGCCCAGCACCTGCACGGCGGGATTGGTGTGGACCGCGACTACCCGCTGCACCGCTACTTCCTGTGGGCCAAGCAGCTCGAGCTGACCCTCGGCGGCGCCACCGCCCAGCTGCGACACCTGGGCTCGATGTTGGCGAGCGAGCCCGTCGGGTCCGGCTAGGCGGGTCGATGGCGGACGTCACGCTCACTGGCGCCCAGGCGGCGCGTCGCCAGCGGGTCATCGACGCGGCCATGGCGCTCGGGGCCGAGGGTGGGTACGACGCCGTCCAGATGCGCGACGTGGCGGCGCGGGCGCAGGTCGCCATGGGCACCGTCTACCGGTACTTCTCGTCCAAGGACCACGTGCTCGCGGCGGCCCTGGCCGGGTGGGCCCAGGCGCTGGAGGGCCGTCTGACCCAGGCGCCGCCGCGCGGCGAGACCTCGGTCGACCGGGTCGTCGACGTGCTGCGGCGGGCGGTGCGGGGCATCGACCGCCAGCCTCGGATGATGACCGCCATGGCGAGCGCCATCTCCTCTCTCGACCCGGGAGCGGTCGCCTGTCAGCACGAGCTGGACGCCACCATGGAGCGCATCATCCGCCGGGCCATCGGCGAGCCCGAGCCCGCGGACGTCGGCGACATCATCCGCATCCTCGAGCACGTGTGGTTCTCGTCCCTCCTCAGCTGGATGAACGGCCGCAGCAACGTGCAGAACATGGGGTCGGAGCTCGAGATCGCCGCCCGTCTGCTCCTGCGGGACAGCGACGGCGCCCGCCGTCGGGGCCGGTCGGCATGAAGCCCCACCTGGTGGAGCCGGGCCACACGGCCGTCCTGACCATGGAGATGCAGCGCGGCGTGGTGGGCGACCTGTCCACCATGGACAGCCTCGTCGCCGCGGTCATGGCCGCCGGGACCATCGAGCGTACGGCGCGCCTGGCTGCCGCGGCCCGTGGAGCGGGCGCCCGGGTGGTGCACTGCACGGCTGAATTTCGCCCCGACCTGGCTGGCACGGCGCTCAACTCTCCGCTCATCGCCGTGATGGCGCGCCGACCCGACCAGCTGCGGGTGGGCGCACCGTCGACCGAGGTCGTGCCCGAGATCGGGCTCGACGAGGCGGATGTCGTCGTGCCCCGCCGACACGGCGTCTCTCCGTTCACCGGTACCGCCCTCGACGCCACCCTGCGCAACCTCGGCGTGACGACCGTCGTCGCTTCCGGCGTATCGGTGAACCTCGCCATCCTCGGACTGTGCATCGAGGCCGTGAACCTCGGCTACCAGGTCGTGCTGGCGACCGACGCCGTGGCCGGGGTTCCGCGCGAGTACGCCGACGCAGTGATGGAGAACACCCTCTCCCTGCTGGCCACCAGGGCCACGGTGGACGACATCGTCGGCGCCTGGAACGCGGCCTACACGGCCGGCGGCGGGGGGGTGCGGGCGTGAGGTTCCACCAGGCCGTGGCCTTCCTGCCGACCGATCAGGTGCTCGAGCTGGGGAGGGCCGCCGACGGCATGGGCTACGCCGGCGTCTACGTCTCCGACCACATCTTCTATCCCCGGGAGCTGCGGTCCCGGTACACCTACTCGCCGCACGAGGACGGGTCGCCGGTGTGGCCACCCGAGACGGACTGGCCCGACCCGTGGTGCCTGATCTCGGCCCTCGCCGCCATCACCTCCAACATCGAGCTCACGACGGGCGTGTACGTCGCCCCGGCGCGCGACCTGTTCACGGTGGCCAAGCTCGTGTCGACGGCGGCGGTGATCTCGGGCAACCGGGTCCGGCTCGGCGTGGGCGCAGGCTGGTGCCGCGAGGAGTTCGAGGCCACCGGGCAGTCGTTCGACGACCGCGGACGGCGGCTCGACGACATGATCTCCGCCCTGCGGGCGCTGTGGAGCGGCGGCTGGGTCGAGTACCACGGTTCTCACTACGACGTGGCGCCGCTGCAGATGAACCCGGCGCCGACCGCGCCCATCCCGATCTACGGCGGCGGGCACAGCGTTCCGGCCCTGCGGCGGGCGGCGACGCGCTGCGACGGCTGGCTGTGCGCCAGCGCCTACACGCCGGACGAGGCCCTCCACCATCTGGGCCGCCTCCACGACCACCTGAAGGCCGCCGGCCGCGACGGCGAGCCCTACACGGTTTACATGGCCCTCAAGGCCCTTCCCGACCGCGACCTGTACCTCAGCATGGAGGATGCGGGTGTGACGGACCTGCTGTGCGCGCCGTGGATGTTCGCCCAGGAGCAAGCCGGCGCCGATCCCCGTTCGAACCTGGACGCCAGGATCGCCGCCACCGAGAAGTTCGCGACCGACGTCATCGCTCGGATGTGACATGACCGCGCCCGACAAGAGGAGCTGACCATCTGATGGAGTTCGGAATCTTCAACAGCCTCTACCTTCCGCACCAACTCACCGACAAGGATCCGAAGCACGCCGAGCATCGTCGGCTCATGGACGAGGTCGAGTACGTGAAGGCGGCCGACCGCTCCGGCTTCAAGTACACCTGGGCCACCGAGCACCACTTCCTCCGGGAGTACTCGCACATGTCGGCCAACGAGGCCTTTCTGGCCCACGTGGCCGCCGTCACCGAGCGGATCCACCTCGGCACCGGCATCTTCAACATCACCCCGCCCGTGAACCACCCCGCCCGGGTGGCCGAGCGGGTGGCCATGATCGACCACCTGAGCGGCGGCCGGTTCGAGTTCGGCACCGGGCGGGGGTCGTCCACGACCGAGCAGCGGGGCTTCGGCATCCTCGATCCCGATCTGACCAAGGAGATGTTCGACGAGGTCATTCCCCAGTTCAAGCACATGTGGCGCGACGGTGAGTACAGCCACGAGGGCCGGTTCTTCTCGATGCCTCCTCGTCACGTGCTGCCCAAGCCCTACACCAACCCCCACCCGCCCATGTGGGTGGCGGCGGGGAACCCGAGCACCTTCGAGAAGGCGGCGCGGATGGGGCTCGGTGTCCTGTGCTTCGCCATGGGATCGCCCGACTCGCTGGCCCCGCTCATCGAGATCTACAAGAAGACCATCCAGCAGGCCGATCCTGTCGGCGAGTTCGTCAACGACAACGTCATGGTCACCAGCCAGATGCTGTGCCTGGAGGACGGGCGCAAGGCGCGCGACATCGCCTGCAACATGGATTCCAGCTATCAGACCAGCCTGGTCTTCCACTACCTCGACACCTTCCCGAAGCCTCCCGGCATCCCCGAGTGGCCCGACCTGATCCCCGAGCCCACCCCGGAGGGGCTCGAACGCCAGATCGAGCGGGGGCTGGTCTGCGTCGGCACTCCGGACGAGGTGAAGCGGTCGGTCAAGGGCTACGCCGATATCGGAGCCGACCAGCTGGTCTTCGGGATGCTGTCGACGACAATGCCGATCGAGGTGTGCACCGAGGCGCTGGAGACCTTCGGGCGCCACGTCATCCCCGAGTACGACAAGGACCCCGTGCACAGCACGACCCGCCAGCGTGAGGCCCACCTGGCGGCGGCCCCCCCGGCCGAGCCCGGGGACGGTATCCCGCCGCTGCGGGTCTAACCCGTCGGGACCGGCTCACCACCTCGCTCCGCGGCCGGTGCCAACGGCCGACTCGGCTCGTGGTCGTCGACGTCGACCTCCAGGCCAAGACGGGGAACGATGCGGTCGAGCCGCCTCGGGAACCACCAGTTGGCCTTGCCCAGGAGCTCCATCACGGCCGGGACCAGCACCATGCGCACGATGGTGGCGTCGATGAACACGGCGACGGCCAGACCGAGGCCGAACACCTTGAGCACCCGCAGGTCGCCGATGACGAAGGACCCGAAGACGCACACCATGATGGCGGCCGCCGCCGTGATGACCCGAGCGGTCTTGGCCAGCCCGTCGGCGACCGCGGTGGCGTTCTCACCGGTGCGGCGCCATTCCTCTCGGATGCGCGAGAGCAGGAACACCTCGTAGTCCATCGACAGCCCGAACAGGATCGTGAAGAGCATCAGCGGGATCCACGGGTCTATGGGTCCCGTCCTGGTGATCCCGACGACCGATCCCAACCAGCCCCACTGGAACACGGCCACGATCACGCCGAATGCGGCCCCCACCGACAGCAGGTTCATCACCGCCGCCTTGAGCGGGATGACGAGTGACCGGAACACGGCCATCAGGAGGAGGAAGGACACGATCACCACCCCGCCGATCACCCAGGGCAGACGACCGCTGATGTAGTTGGAGGAGTCGACGGCGGCGGCCGTCACCCCTCCGACCAGGACCCTGACCCCGCTGGCGCTGGTGACCGATGGGACCACGTTGTCGCGGATGCGGTGCACGAGAGACTGGGTCGCGTTGTCCTGCGGCGATGTGGTGGGGATGACGGTGATCACCGCGGTGTTGTCGGCCGCGTTGAACGCCGGCGGCGCGACCTGGGCGACGCCCGGTGTGGCCCGCAGCTGGGTCGCAAGCCGGTCGACGGTGGGCCGGCCAGCTGCGCCGGGCATCTGGGCAGCCAGGACCAGGGGCCCGTTGGCGCCTGGTCCGAACCCCTGGGCCAGCAGGTCGTAGGACTGACGGGTGGTGAGCGAAGGCGAGCCGTTGCCTGCGTCGGTGAAGGCCAGGTTCATGGAGAACAGCGGGATGGCGAGCACGACCAGGGCGGCGAGGGCGGCGAGGGCGGCCGGCCACGGGCGCCGCTGCACCACCCGGCTCCACCTGAACGAGAGGGCTGGACGCTGCGTCCCGGTGTGCTGGCGGGTCGGGACCCGCAGGCGGTCGATGGCGTGGCCGGCGAAGCCGAGCATGGCCGGCAGGAGCGTCAGCGTGCCGAGCATGACCAGGGCGACGGCGGCGATGGCGCCGAAGGACAGGCCGTACATGAACGGCAGGTTCATGACGAGCAGCCCCAGCAGAGAGATGACCACCGTGCTCCCGGCGAACAGCACGGAGCGACCCGATGTGGCCAGTGCGAGCGCCACCGAGTCGCGAGGCGACGCGCCGTCCGCCAGGGCGCGGCGGTGCCGGGTGACGACGAGCAGGGCGTAGTCGATACCCACGCCGAGTCCGATCATCCCCGCCAACTGGGTGCCGAACGATGGCACCGTCACCGCGTGGCTGATCACGTCGATGATCGCCACCCCGGCGCCGATCCCGAACAGGGCGATGAGGATGGGCAGCCCCATGGCGATCACGGAACCGAAGGCGATCAGCATGATGATGATGGCGGCGAGGATCCCGATGCCCTCGCTAGCCCCTGGGCTGCCGGTCACTGCCTTCTCGATGGGCGCGCCCCCGAGCTGGACGTTGAACCCGGGCGCCGCCGACGCCCGCGCGGTGTCCACGACCTTGGAGGCGGCGGACTTGGGCAGGTCGACGGTCTGGGTGTCGAACTGGACGACGGCGTAGGCGATGTGGCCGTTGGACGAGATCTGGTCCCCGGCTCCGGGCGCGAAGGGGCTCCGGACACTCGACACGTGGGGGAGGGGCTGCACCTGGCCGATCACCCGGCCGATGGCGGCCTCGCTGGCCGGGGAGGTGACAGGCTGGGACGTCTGGAAGACGATGTTGCCGGTGTCGCCGGCTCGGGAAGGAAACGCCTGCTGCAGGATCGTCTGGACCTGGTCCGACTCCGAGTGCCCCGAGTTGAACCGGTCGGTGAACTGCCCGGTGACGGCCTGGGCGACGATCGTCAGGACGATGAGTCCCGCGACCCACAGGACGAGGACCAGGCGTCGCCGGTCGTAGCACCACCGCCCGAGCCGGCCCAGGCCGCTGTCGCCGACGGAGGTACTGGTCCGTGCTGCGGCATCGAGCTCCGACTTCACCGTTGACCTCCCATGCTGTGCGCGCCGCGTGGCGCCCTTACCCCTCTAGTCGATTGCCGCCGAGCGAAATCGACACCCGGGCCGGACGATGCAGCTGCGGTCTCCTTCGCCATCTGTGGATCCTCCGGTATGGCAGCGGTGGCTGCCATAGGGGATGACCCCGAACGGACCCTGATTGTGACCCGATCCGGGTTCCCACCCAAAGACACGACGGAGGTGAGCCCGGCCGGCCCGTGACGTTGCCTACGATGCGACGTGCTTCCGCCTGAGAGTCAGAGCCCGGTGAGAGCCCGTCGTCGACGCATGGCGGGTGCGGGTCTGCTCTTGGTGGCCCTCGTCGCTGCCGCATGCGGCGGGTCGGCGCAGCAGTCGTCCAGCTCCTCGACATCCTCGACGTCGTCGCCGTCCTCGACCTCGTCGTCGGCGGGCGGGACCGGCGGCCAGGTCCTCGCCCCCCTTGGTAGCGGGCCCGACGGCAACCCCGTGGACGGTGTGGAGTGCAACACGGGCGAGCAGCTCTCCTACCACATCCATGCTCACCTGGCCGTCTACGTCGACGGCCAGCCCCGGACGATCCCCTACGGGATCGGGATCAAGCAACCGGTGGCGGAACAGACCTCGTCTGGGCCCTTCGTCGCCCAGGGAGACTGCTTCTACTGGATCCACGTGCACGACCTCAGCGGCGTCATCCACATCGAGTCGCCGACACAGCGCACCTACACGCTCGGGCAGTTCTTCGCGCTGTGGGGTCAACCGCTGTCGCCGACCCAAGTGGGCCCGGCGTCGGGAACGGTGACGGCCTTCGTCAACGGCTCGCCGTACCAGGGCGATCCCGGCTCCATCCCGCTCGACCCCCACCAGATGATCCAGCTCGACGTGGGTACCCCTGTGCCGCCTCAGCCCTACCAGTTCCCGAGCGGGCTCTAGCCGCCAGCGCTAGTGACCGGCGACAACCAGGCTCCCCGCCGCGTAGGCGATGACGACCGCGCCGAACCCGTGCAGGACGTCGGAGCCCAGCAGGCCGTTGATCTCACTGTTGGCGCCCGGCACGGACACCGTCTGCAGCGGTTGCGGGTGCAGTGAGACCGTTCCCGCCGACCACGACCCGCTCTGGACCTGCTGCGCCTCTTGCTTGCATCCGATACCGGACACGGTGTGGTGCTTGCCGGTCTGCGGGAGACCGATCGAGCTCACCAGCTGCGGGTCCACGGACGAGACCGACGACCCCGTATCGAGGATGAAGTTGAACGGGCCCTGATCTCGTATCTGCACCGGAACGAGGGCCAGCGTCTCGCCCTCGGCTTGGGCCACGATGAGGGGGACGGTCGTCGACGGCGACGAAAGGCCGATGCCGGACGGGATCGGGATCGAGCTCTGACCGTGGACGTTGGTGTCGGGTCCTGGGGCCGGACCCTCCGGGCCGGGGAGGGCGAGGGACTGGTGCTGGTAGTCGAGCTGGATGGCGCCGAACCGGCTGAGCACGTCGGATCCGAGCAGCCCGGAAGGAGCATCCCGGAGCCCGAAACCGGGGATGTCGATGCCGGAGATGGTCTGGGGCGCCAACGCCACGTTGCCCACGGACCAGCTCGGCCCGCTGACCGGTGTCTCCTTCGTGGTGCAGTTGGCGCCGGTCACCGTCTGGGTCGGACCGTTGGACGGCAGATGGAGTGTCTTGACCAGCTGGGAGTCGAACGACGTCGTGGTGGCCCCGCTGTCGACGACGAAGGCGTACGGGCCGTGCCCGGCGACGCACACCGGTGCCAGGACGATCGCCGCCGCCCCCTGCTTGATGACCTTGACCGGTACCCGGCTGACGGCGTCGTTCCCGGCCCCCGTGGGGGGGCTGACCGCGGGGCACCGGCCCGGGAAGATGGGCTGGTCCGCCTGGGACCCCGACCCGCCGCCACCGCAGGAAACCACCCCCAGACCGGCCAGCAGGGCGCCCGCGACGAGCGCGCCCGCCCGGCGTCGCCGGTCTCGCCCTCCGCTACGCCTGGTCAACCGCGTCGCCGTCCGATCTGCCGCCACAAGTGACGGCCCCGGCGACCCTAGGCCAGTAACCGCTCCCGCACGTCGGGCCGCAGGGGTGGCGGACGGGTGGTGAGGACCGTGCCATCCGGGTGCACGAAGGCCAGCTCGTCACCCTGGTGGCCCTCGATGCGCCAGCCACCCTCGTGGATGAGGCGGTGGTGGTGGCCGCACAACATCACCAGGTTGGCCGGGTCGGTGGGCCCACCGTCGGCCCAGTGAAGGAGGTGGTGGGCGTGCAGCCAGCGGGCTCGGGCACAGCCGGGGAAGCGACAGCCCCGGTCCCGGCGCCGGAGCTGGCGGGCCAGCCAGCGCGGCACCTGGCGGCGCTGGCGCCCGAGACCGAGGGCCTCACCCGATTCACCCTCGGCCACCAGCTGCCAGCGGGCGTCACAGGCCAGACGCCGTGCCGTCTCGGTGGCGACCTGGGGGCCGCCTTCGATCTCGGCCAGGCCCTCGCCGCCGGCCAGGACTGCGGGATCGGCGTGGATCACC
>DASXCO010000152.1 GCA_036491125.1 Acidimicrobiales bacterium
CTGTGGGCCGAGCTGACTGACGTGTTCGGGCAGCGAAAGCTGCTCAAGCGGCCCATCCCCGGTCTGGCCCACTTCTTCGTCTTCTGGGGATTCGTGATCCTGTTCTTCACGATCATCGAGGCCTACGGGCTGCTGTTCTCCAAGACGTGGGCGATCCCGGGCATCGGCCACTCGGCCTGGCTCGGGTTCCTCGAGGATTTCATGGCGGTCGGTGTCCTGGCCGGAATTCTCGTGTTCGCGGTGATACGGCTACGGCAGTCGCCCGAGCGCCTCGACCGGTCCTCGCGCTTCTACCGCTCGCACACCGAGCAGGCGTGGGTGATCCTCGGCCTCATCTTCCTCGTCATCGCCACCCTGCTGCTCTACCGGGGGGCGCAGGTCGAGCTCGGTCACTTCCCCTACAGCGACTGGGCGTTCGCGTCGCACCTCGTGGGCAACGCCCTCTCCGGGCTGAGCCACGGGGTGCTCCAGGCCCTGGAGACCACCTTCGTGCTGGCGCAGATCGGCGTCATCGCGATCTTCCTCGTCGTGGTCATGTACTCAAAGCACCTGCACATCTTCGTGTCCGAGCCCAACGTGCTCTTCTCCCGGCGTCCCATTGCTCTGGGGGCCCTGGCCACGACGCCGAACATGGATCCCGAGGAGCTCTCCGAAGACGACGTGTTCGGCGCCGGCGAGATCACCCACTTCAGCTGGAAGCAGCTGCTCGACCTCCTCAGCTGCACCGAGTGCGGTCGGTGCCAGGACCAGTGCCCGGCGTGGAACACGGGCAAGCCGCTGTCCCCCAAGCTCGTCATCATGGACCTGAGGGACAACCTGTTCGGCCGGGCGGGCACCCTTCTCGGTTCCGGAGGCAACGGCTCGGCCGAGGGCGACGACTCGAACGGCAACGGCACCGGCGGGAAGGGCACCGTGCCCACGCGCCTCGTGCCCGATGTCATCGAGCCCGACGTCCTGTGGTCGTGCACCACCTGCGGTGCGTGCGTCGAGCAGTGCCCGGTCGACATCGAGCACGTCGACACGATCGTCGACATGCGGCGCTACGAGGTCCTCATGGAGTCGAGCTTCCCGACCGAGGGGGGCACCATGTTGCGCAACATCGAGAACCAGGGCGACCCCTGGGGGCTCGGCTCGACCCACCGCCTCGACTGGACCGAGGCGCTGCCGTTCGACGTTCCCGTGGTCGAGGGCTCGATCCCGGACGAGGTCGAGTATCTCTTCTGGGTGGGCTGCGCCGGAGCCTTGGACGAGAGGGCCCGGAAGGTCACCCAGGCCATCGCCCGCCTCCTCCATGCGGCGGATGTGGGTTTCGCCGTGCTCGGACCACGGGAGTCCTGTACCGGCGACCCCGCCCGCCGGCTGGGGAACGAGTACCTGTACCAGACCCAGTGCCAGCAGAACGTCGAGACCCTCGACAGCGTCGGCGCCCGCAAGGTCATCGCCTCCTGCCCCCACTGCTTCAACACCATCTCCAAGGAGTACCCGGCGCTCGGGGGCAACTACGAGGTCATCCACCACTCGCAGCTGCTCGCCAGGCTGGTGGACGAGGGCCGGATCAAGGCGGGCGAGCGCTTCGACAAGACCGTCACCTACCACGACCCGTGCTATCTGGGCCGTCACAACTCGATCTACGACCAGCCCCGCTCGGTGCTCGATGCCGTACCCGGCGTCGATCAGGTGGAGATGCACCGGCACCGACAGCGGGGATTCTGCTGCGGGGCTGGCGGGGCGCGCATGTGGCTAGAGGAGGACATCGGCAAGCGGGTCAACCTGGAGCGGACCGACGAGGCGCTCCAGACCGGCGCCGGCGTGGTCGGCACCGCCTGTCCCTATTGCATGATCATGCTCGACGACGGCGTGAAGCAGCGACAGGCGGACGGCATGGCCGCCGAGTCCACCCAGGTGCTGGACGTCGCACAGATCCTCGAGCAGTCGGCGCCGGCCGGGACGCGGGAGGCCACCCCCGGCGACGACCGGGCCCCGGCGACGGCGAGGCCGCCGGGGGACGGAGTCAGTTGAGCGTCCTGGCGTAGTTGATCGCCTTGGCGTCCGCGTCGCGGAGGCGCTCAGCCATGGCCGTCAGCAGCTTGTGGGCGAGACCGGGCACCTGGTCCATGATCCCGTCGAACTGGCGCTGGTCGAGCACGAGCAGGTGCATCGGCGTCTCGGATGTGACGGTCGCCGAGCGGGGCTTGCGGTCGAGCAGCGAGAGCTCGCCGAAGTACTGACCAGTCCTGAGGGTGGCGATCTTGCGACCGGCGCGACTGACAGCGGCCCGACCGTCGAGGATGAGGAAGAACTCGAAGCCGGGCTTGCCCTCTTCACACAGGACCCGTCCGGCGTCGACGTCCACCTCCTCGGACGCCCGTCCGATGAGCCCCAGCTCCTTCTTGTTGCAGGCCGAGAACAACCAGGTCCGACCCAGGAGGTCCAGTTTCAGGTCCCTTCGTGCCATGGGGCGACAGGGTAACGGTGCCGCCGATCACAGGCGAGGGATAGGCCGTGGCGCCCGCCTTCGGCGGAGCTCCTTTCGACAGGATGTGGAACGCCAGGGAAGGTGCCGGACCGCCCCGCGGGCGAGCCGCGCGCGTCAGCTGGCCTGTCCCGCCACCGCCTGTGCCGCCGCCTCTGCCGCGGCCGGGTCCCCGAGGTAGGCGGCGTAGCGGGGCGCGAGGTCGTCGTCGAGCTCATAGCGTCGGGGGATGCCGGTGGGGATGTCCAGCGCCGGGATGTCCTCGTCCGAGATGCCCTCGAGGTGCTTGACCAGTGCCCGGAGGCTGTTGCCGTGGGCGACCACAAGCACCCGCCGGCCGGACCGGAGGTCGGGGACGATGGCGTCGTGCCAGTAGGGGAGCAGTCGGTCGACCACATCCCGTAGGCACTCGGTCGCGGGGAGCACGTCGGGGGGGAGGTCCCGGTAGCGGGGGTCGTGCCGGGGGTGGTTCTCATCGTCGGGGTCGAGGGGCGGCGGCGGGGTGGCATAGCCGCGGCGCCAGGCCTTCACCTGCTCGGCGCCGTAGCGGGCGGCGGTCTCCTTCTTGTTCAGGCCCTGGAGATCGCCGTAGTGGCGCTCGTTCAGCCGCCAGTGGCGCCGCACCGGCAGCCAGAGGCGGCCCATCTCCTCCAGGGCCAGGTTCGCCGTCCGGATTGCCCGGGTCTGTACCGAAGTGTGGAGCACGTCGACGTCCAGCCCGGCCTCGGCGGCCATGAGCCGCCCCGCCGCCCGAGCCTCGGCCTCGCCCCGCTCGGTGAGATCGACGTCGATCCACCCGGTGAACAGGTTCTGCTCGTTCCAGGTGCTCTGGCCGTGACGGAGCAGGACCAGGGTGCTCATGGGCGCCGACAGTAGCCGCCGACGGACACCAGCAGCCGGCTTGATATCCTGAGGCTCAACTTTGCTATACTCATCTTCGTCATAGAGATCGAATCAAGCATCCGGAGGCACGTCTCATGCCCAAGGCCGTCGGCATAGACCTCGGCACCACCAACTCGGTCGTCAGCGTCATGGAGGCGGGCGAGCCTACTGTCCTGCCCAACGCCGAGGGCGGCCGGACCACCCCTTCTGTGGTGGGGTTCTCCAGGTCCGGCGAGGTACTGGTGGGTGAGGTCGCCAAGCGCCAAGCCATCACCAACCCTGACCGCACCGTCCGATCGGTCAAGCGCCAGATGGGGACCAGCTGGACCATCGACATCGACGGCAAGGGCTACACCCCCCAGGAGATCTCCGCCCGCATCCTGCAGAAGCTGAAGCGGGACGCCGAGTCCTACCTGGGTGACACGGTGACCCAGGCCGTCATCACCGCCCCGGCCTACTTCGACGACGCCCAGCGCACGGCCACCAAGGAGGCGGGCCAGATTGCCGGGCTCGAGGTGCTGCGCATCATCAACGAGCCCACCGCCGCCGCCCTGGCGTACGGGCTGGACAAGGAGGGCAAGGACCAGACGGTCCTCGTCTTCGACCTCGGCGGTGGCACCTTCGACGTGTCGGTCCTCGACATCGGCGAGGGTGTCTTCGAGGTC
>DASXCO010000153.1 GCA_036491125.1 Acidimicrobiales bacterium
CCCGCCCGAGGACCTCCTCCTCAAGCCCGGGTTCGTGGGCGACAACCTTCAGGCTCTGGAGCGAGTTGCCCGAAGCACCGGTCGATGCGCCGCCGTGGTCGGGTTCGTCGACGTCGGGCGCGATCTGCACAACGCCGCCGCCGTATGCGCCGGTGGATCGGTCGTCGGCGTGTACCACAAGCGGCTTCTTCCGAACTACTCGGTGTTCGACGAGGACCGGTACTTCACGCCGGGCGAGCCGGCTTCGCAGCTGTACCTCATCGCGGGCGTGCGCGTCGGAGTGTCCATCTGTGAGGACGCCTGGAGCCCGACCGGGCCCGTCTCCGAGCAGGCGGCAGGAGGGGCCGAGCTGATCGTCAACATCAACGCCTCGCCCTACTTTCAGGGCCGGCTCGAGGAGCGGGCCCGCATGCTCTCCACGAGGGCGGCGGATGCCTCGTGCTCTCTGGTGTACGTCAACCTGGTCGGAGGTCAGGACGAGCTGGTGTTCGACGGCGCATCGCTGGTGCTCGACGAGGAGGGACGGGTGGTGGCGTCGGCCTCGCAGTTCGAGGAGCAGGTGCTGGTGGTCGACATGGAGGTCCGACCGGCGTTTCGCAGCCGAATGCTCGACCCCCGCGGACGACGTCGGGCCGCCGGTCTCGACGCTCTCGTGATCAGCGAGCGACCTCGGGACAACGACGACCGGTGTCACTCCTCGCTCACCCCGCTCCTCGAACCCGACGACGAGGTCTACCGGGCGCTTGTCCTCGGCACGCGCGATTACGTGGGAAAGAACGGGTTCTCGGGCGTTCTCGTCGGCCTGTCAGGTGGTGTCGACTCGTCTCTCGTGGCCACGATCGCGGCCGACGCGCTCGGTCCCGAGTACGTCCACGCCGTTGCCATGCCCTCGCGCTTCTCGAGCGAGGCCTCTCTGTCCGACGCCACGTCACTGGCTGACCATCTGGGCATCGAGCTGCGCACCATTCCGATCGAGCCGGCGCACGCATCGCTCCTCGAGATGCTCGAGCCGAGCCTGGGCGGGCCCCCGACCGGTCTCACCGCCGAGAACGTGCAGTCCCGGATCAGGGGGGTCGTCCTGATGGCGTTGTCCAACGCGCTGGGTTGGATCGTCCTCACGACCGGGAACAAGAGCGAGCTCGCCACCGGCTACTCGACCCTCTACGGAGACACGGCGGGCGGGTTCGCAGTGATCAAGGACGTGCCCAAGACGCTTGTCTACCGGCTGTGCCAGCTGCGCAACGCCAGGGCCGGACGCGATCTGATCCCCGCCTCGGTGCTGGACAAGCCGCCGTCAGCCGAGCTTCGCCCCGACCAGCGCGACGACGAGTCGCTCCCGCCCTACGACACCCTCGATCCGGTGCTCGCCGCCTACGTCGAGGAGGACCACACCGCCGCCGAGCTCGTGGCCGCTGGCTACGACGAGTCGCTCGTCGATCAGGTCGTGCAGCTGGTCGACGGGGCCGAGTACAAGCGGCGCCAGACACCACTCGGCGTGCGGGTGAGCCACAAGGCTTTCGGCAAGGACCGGCGGATGCCGATCACCAACCGCTACGGCAGCGGGGGGTCAGGGGGCTCAGGGGACTCACTCCCGTCTTGACCGACCGGTCAACCGGGATGATGCTGTGCCATGGCCGATCCCAAGAAACCAAGGCAGGCCTTCGCTCCGTGGGACCGCCGTGAGCTCCCCGGTGCCTTCACCGTCGAGGAGACCGCCCGACGGGTAGGGAGCTACAAGTGGGTCGAGATGCGGCTCTTCGAGGCCCTGGGCGGATGGGTAGCCACGGTCCCCGAGCTCGACGTGAAGATGCGTCTCGGCACCCACTGCTACAAGCATGCCTGGCACGCCGAGCTGTGGCACAAGCGGTTGCCCGAGCTGCGGGAGATGAACCCCGATCGGCTGACGCTGCCCGCCAACGAGCACGTCGAGCGGTTCATGGCTGCCATCATCGAGCCCGAGGAACCGGGACAGACGATCGAAAAGCTGGTTGGCGTCTACCGGGTCCTCATCCCGCACAAGATCGCGGCGTACACGTACCACCTCAACAACACCTCGACCATCACCGATGCGCCCACGATCCGGTCGCTTCGGCTGGTTCTCAACGACGAGCTCGAGGACTGGCGGGAGGGTGAGATGCTGCTGCAGTCGCTCATCGAGACCGACGAGGAGGTCGAACGGGCGGCCGCCCACCAGGCCCGGCTGGAGACCGTGATGGTGCGGGCGGGTGGCATCGCCGGTCGGGGCAGCATCGGCATTCCGTCGCAGTCCTCTGGCGCCGAGGTCCCGGCGTGACGGCATCGACGAGCAGGAGACGCTGAGGTGGCGCGGATCGTCGTCAACCCGGAGGAGTTCCACCTGGTCTCGTTCGATGTCGGAGTGATCGCGGCCACCGCCGAGGGCGTGGCCGACGCGGTCGGTTTACCCGCGGACCTCGAGGTCCGGGTCGACGTCGACGAGACGTCGCCGCTGGGAGCGGGGCGCCTCGTTGCCTTGCATCCGGTCACGGTCTCCGTGCAGAGCGGCGCCCTCGAGGACGCCAAGCGGCCCCGCCAGCTGAGGGTGGCGAGCGTGGAGGACATCCTGGGCCGGCTCTTCTTTCGCGCCCGCGACCGGCTCGACCCGGCCTTCGGCGATCCACCAGAGGAGAAGGACCTCACGCTGGCGCAGGGTGTGGCGTGGGATGCCTACTCGGTCGGGCGGTGCACCCGTCGGGGATTCGGGGACTCCCAGGCCCGATGGCGCTACCACTTCCGCAACCGCCACGGCTTCACCGACGTGGCGGACGCCACGTTCGACCGCTTGTGGTCCGCGACCGGGCTCACATGGCTCCAGCTCGACGCGGCCTGCGGCGAGACGGAGGCCGCCCGGCAATCGGCGTGATCGCTCGGGGACAGCCTGGGCGCTGCCGCGCCGGCGGCTCATGTCCTCGGGCCGGCCTCCCGGGCCGGCCTAGGCCAGATCGTGGGCCGAGATCCCCGCCAGCAGGTCGATAGCAGGCCGGCGAGCGATCAGGCCCCGGCACGCCTCCGCCATCTCCACCATCTCGGGAGAGTCGAAGTGCCGCCGCTGCGCCGCCGGCGTCTCCCATTTCTCGATGACGAGGAAACGCCCTGGCTCGGTCCGCGAGGCGCACAGGTCGATGTTCCGACAGCCCGGCTGCCCGCGGGACAGCACGACATAGTTGGCCAGGACGGCGAGCAGTCGCTCGGCGCTGCCGTCGTCCGCAGCGCGGGCGTCGAACCCCAGGGTGACGACGGTAAGCTCGACGTCGTGGTCCGCAGTCTCGGGCCCGTTGTGCCCGGTGTCGTGGGTGTCGGTCGGCTCGGGATCCACGGCGCCGAGGGTACTGGTGAGGGGCGGCCGGAGAGCAGGGAGGGATCGGACGGTCGTCGAACCCTTCAGTGTCCGTATCGCCACGGCAGGAAAAGCGGTGCTGAGCGGGGGGCTGGGTACCGATCGGCTGCCTTGACGCTCCCGGTAAGCTTGGGGTGGGTTCGTCTCGCCGTGCGAGCAGGGGAAACCAGAGACGGCGTTGTTCTCTGGCCGCGTGGCCGCTCAGGAGAGGTTCATCATTTTGGCTAAGGAGCGAGTCGAGCGGGACGAGGAAGATCTCGTCCGCCTTTATCTGACCGATATCGGGCAATATCCGTTGCTCACCAAGGACGACGAGGTCAGGTTGGCCCAGGCCATCGAGGCCGGCTATGCGGGACAGTCGGACCTCGATGGCAAGACCAAGGATCTGACCCCGGCCCGTCGCCGTGAGCTCCGGCGCCAGGTCCAGGGCGGCGAGGACGCCCAACGGACCTTCGTGCAGTCC
Organism: Acidimicrobiales bacterium; assembly: GCA_036491125.1. Classification (NCBI taxonomy): domain Bacteria; kingdom Bacillati; phylum Actinomycetota; class Acidimicrobiia; order Acidimicrobiales; species Acidimicrobiales bacterium. The sequence goes on from DASXCO010000153.1 coordinate 3,819, forward strand.
AACCTGCGGCTGGTTGTCTCGATCGCCAAGAAATATCAGGCGTCTGGTCTGCCCCTTCTCGATCTCATCCAGGAGGGCAACCTCGGCCTGATGCACGCGGTCGAGAAGTTCGACTGGCGCAAGGGGTTCAAGTTCTCCACGTATGCGACGTGGTGGATCCGCCAGGCCATCACCCGGGGTATCGCCAACACCGGTCGAACCATCCGTCTGCCGGTCCACGCCGGCGACACCCTGGCCCGGGTACAGAAGGCGCAGGCCCGGCTCGAGCTCAAGCTCGGCCGTCCGGCCACGCTGGCCGAGCTGGGCATCGAGGTCGAGATGCCCGAGGAGAAGCTGATCGAGGCGCTCCGTTTCCGGGCCGAGCCCCTCTCGCTGTCCGAGCCCCTCCGCGAGGACGGCGACGCCGAGCTGGGCGACGTCGTCGAGGACCGCTCGGCGGAGTCGCCCTTCGAGATGGCGGCGACGTCGCTGCTGCCCGTCGAGATCGCCCGCCTCCTGGCGCCGCTGGACGAGCGGGAGCGGGAGATCCTCCGGCTCCGCTTCGGGCTGGACCGGGGCGAGCCTCGCACGCTCGAGGAGGTCGGGGAGCACTTCAACCTCACCCGCGAGCGCATCCGCCAGATCGAGGCCAGGGCCATGTCGAAGCTGCGCCACCCCTCGAGCGACACCGGCGCCCGGGACCTCCTCACCGTCTGAGCACCCCGGACCGGCGCGCCGCGTCGGCCCCGAGGCCAGATCGTCCTGGACTGGACAAGTTCGACCTTCGATGCTGGCGCGGAGCGCCCATCTGCGGCCATACGGCGGGGCCCCTGCGTGTGGCGGAGGTGGACGGGAATCGAACCCGCCGGACGGGGGTCGCCCGTCCCACCCGCTTTGAAGGCGGGGGGGCCCACCAGGTGCCCGGACACCTCCGTCGCAGGAGGCTAGCTGGCCCCGGACCGCCCGGACTGAAAGATCACTAGTGGGGAAGCCAGCTAGCCGGTAGCTTGGGACGCCATGAAGAAGCTGCTGATATTGGCCGTGCTGATTGCTCTCGGAGCCGTTGCTGCCAAGAAGCTGCGGGCAGATTGACGGGTTGGCGCCTGAGGCGGAGCCCCAGGCGCCAACCCACGACTCCTCCGACTCCCATCACCACCGCGCCGGCGACCGCCGCAGCCGGTAGACCGGGCGCGGCGACTCGCGGTCGCAGCGAGACCGGGCGGACGAAATTGCGCACCTCCCAGTCGCGGTCCTTGGCCAGCTTGTCCAGGACGCGGTCGGGGTTCACGGCCACGGGGTGGCCCACGGCTTCCAGCATCGGAAGATCGGTGTAGGAGTCGGAGTACGCGTAGGAGGCGGCCAGGTCGATGTCCTCCCGCTCGGCCAGGCCCCGGATGGCGTCCGCCTTGTAGGGGCCGTAGGCGTAGAACTCCATCTCCCCCGTGTAGCGCCCGTCCTCGTCGATCTTCGCCCGGCTGGATACGGCCCCGTCGACACCCAGGTACCGGGCCAGGGGACCCACGATCTCCTCGGGCGAAGCCGAGACGATGAACACCTGCCGCCCCGCCGCCTGGTGGGTCGCGATGAGGTCCAGCGCCTCGGCGTAGATGATCGGCTCGACGAGCCCTTCCATTGCTTCGCGGACGATCTCTCTGACCTTGGCCTGGTCCCATCCCCGGGTCAGCGTCAGCACCGATTCCCTGATGCGGGCGAGCTTCTCCTCGCCGGCCCCGAGGTGAAGAAAGACCAGCTGGGCCCACAGGCCCCGCAGCACCGTGCGGCGGGAGATCAGGCCTTCTCGGTACAGGGTGCGGCCGAACACCGCCATCGAGGCCTTGGCGATCACCGTCTTGTCCACGTCGAAGAAGGCGGCCTCCATCCCCGCGATCTTACGGGCGGTCGGAGCCGATCAGGGGCACATGTCCCATGCAGGAACACCTCGGCCATCGGCGAACAAATAGGCCGAGGCGTCGACCGTCGAGCCATAGGGCGCGCGGCGGCGCGACCGAAGCTAATGTCTGGGCGCCTTCGGCCGGTTTGGCCCAGGTTCGACCCAAACGGGTGATTGGTCGCCTCCCGACGGAGGGGAAGAAAGAGGTGCGAGCATGAGGTCGAGGTTGGCTCGGCTGGGGATGGTCCTGGGGACCGTCGCAGCCAGCAGTGCCCTGATGTCCGGCCCAGCGGGAGCGAGCACGCCTGAGGTCTACGCCGGGAGCTCGTCCGGTAACGCCTTGAACCTGTCCATCGCCGGGACCCACCTGACCGGTGGGCTGAGCGTGGCCAACGTCAAGTCCGATCTCACGGCCACCGCCGAGGGCAGTGGCATCTTCACCCCCGGCCAGGTCCAGGATCTCAAGACCTCGGTCAACGGCAACAACCAGGCCCAGAGCAAGCCCAACGCCTGCCTGCAGACCCTGCCGGCGCTGCCGGCGCCCCTGAACGCCCTGAGCCTCAGCCTGGCCTGCTCTTCGTCGACCTCCTCGGTGACGGGCGACAACCCCACCTCGGACGCCACCGGCCTCATCGCCCATCTCGGCGTCGCCAACCTGAGCGGCATCCCCCAGCTGTCGAGCGCCCTCGGACAGCTCGGCAGTCAGCTCAAGGCGATCCCGCAGCTCGGCCCGATCCTCGGCCAAGTCGTGGGCAGCGTGCAGAGCGGCCAGGTCCTCGACGCCCAATTTGGACCGTCCGAGTCGAAGATCACGACTGACGCCGGTGCCGTGACCTCGAACGCCACGGCCCAGGGGACCGTGATCAAGCTCCTCAGCCTGGTGCCGTCCGTGACTCCGGGCACCACCGCCGTTCCCAACGTGGCGCTCGGCCCGCTGGTCACGATCACGATCGGGCAGGCCGCGGCCACCGCGACCTACGACCGCCACACCGGCAAGTCCAGCGGCACCTTCGACCCCGCCCTGGTCAGGGTCTCGCTCAATATCCCCGGCCAGGCGCCGCAGACCTTCAGCGTCGTCCCCGGCGTGGACCAGAGCATCCCGCCCGCCGGCACCCCCGGAGCGCCTACTCTGCTCAGCCTCAAGGTGGGCTCTGGCAAGACGACCACGAACCCCGACGGCTCGGTATCGAGCGTGGCCGACGCCCTCTCCATCGCCCTGCTGCCGGGCATGGCGCCAGGCGGCACGGACGTGCTGGATCTCCAGCTCGCCCACGCCGATGCGTCGGCGGGCGGGGCCCTGGCGACCGTCACCCCGGCACCGCATCCGCCCACGCTGCCCTTCACCGGTGAGCACCCCTGGATCCCCTACGCCGGCCTCGGCTTCCTCGGTGGCGCCCTGGGACTCGGGTTCCTCGCCTACCGCGGCGGCTTCCGGTTCGGCTTCCGCCGGTCCTGAGGATCGGACCGGGGGGGACCGGATGCCACGCCAAGAGGTGAGCCCATGGCCAGCCTGACCAGCTATCTCAGGATCCACCGGTGGGCCCGGAGCGGGCTGTCCGGGCTGGCCGGGCTCTTCCTCCTGGCTGCCGTCGGACTGCTGGGCTACCCGATCTTCACCAACCTCTACCAGTCCCACGTCGAGGGTGACCTGGGGAACGAGCTGGCGAGCCCGAACACCCGCCAGGCCTACCTGCAGCACCGGGTGGGGGTCGGGCAGAGCCTGACCCGGCTGCGGATCCCCAGCATCGGCACCAACGTGGTGGTGGTGGAGGGAACGACGGAGTCGGCCCTGCGGGCCGGCGCCGGCCACTATCCCGAGACGCCGCTGCCCTGTACGGCCGGCAACGTCAGCATCGCCGGCCATCGCACCACGTACGGCAAGCCGTTTGCCAACGTCGACAAGCTCCGACCCGGTGACCCGATCACACTCCAGACCCCGGTCGGCTCGTGCACCTACACCGTGAGCCAGCTGCCCTTCGAGGTGTCGCCCACCGACCTGTCCGTGGTGGCGCCCACCGCGGGACCGACCCTGACGCTCACCTCGTGCACCCCCAAGGGCCTCGCCGTCAATCGGATCGTGGTCAAGGCGGTCATGAGGGGCGCCCCGGCCACAGCGGCCTGATGGGACGCACCCGGCTCGCCGGCGCAGCCGTCGTCGCCGCCGTGGCGGGCCTCGCCGGCGGAGCAGCAGGCTTGGTTGTGGCCGCCACTCCCGCCAGCGCCGGTTCTCCGCCGCCGCCGTCAAGTCCGCCGTTCGTCAAGATCGCCACACCGGCTCCGAACCCCGACACGACGAACAGCACGCCGAGGGTCGACGGGAACATCACGGGCACGGCAGCTGGGGGTCGGATCACATCAGTGCAGATCTTCGCCTCACACGATGGCCAGACCCCCTTCTCGTCCCCGGCGACGCTGACTCCGCCAACGTCGAGCCAGCCTGACTGGACGTTCTCCGGGACGCCAAGCCTGGCGTGGAACGGCTCGTACCAGCTGTGGGCGGTTGCGACCGAGGACGACCCAGGCACCGGCAGCCATTCGGGGACGTCGCCGTCCGTCCCCTTCGCCGAGGGCGTGCCGCCGCAGACGCCGACGGGGGTATCGGCGACGAAAGACGCCGACGGGAGCGCGGTCACCGTGGCTTGGCAGGCCAATCCGGAGCCCGACGTCGCCTACGAGGTGCAGCGGACGTCGGTGAACGGCTCGAATTGGTCCACGGTCAGCCCCAGCCCGCCGACAAACGACACCAACTACCGGGACACCAGCGTCCAGCAGGGATCTGACTACCAGTACCGCGTCATCGCCGTCCGCCCCGGCGCGCAGTCGGGCTCGACGATCGCATCGGGCCCCTCGGCGCCGGCCAGTACCGTCGCCCCGCCCGCCGGCAGCCTGTTCGGGCCGGGGGGGTCGGTGGCGCAGCTGCCCGCGGCCATCCAGGCCATCACCGATCCCGTCGCCGGACTGGTGCATCCCGGGCAGGGCCCAGGCGGTCCGGTCACCGGGTCACCCACCTCCGGGGGCTTCTCCAACCTCCCCTACGGTGGCCAGGCGGCGCTCACCGAGCCGGGTACGCCTGGCGCCCAGGACCCGAAAGGGAAGTCGGCGAGCGCCAACATCGTCAAGACAGCGCTGTTCGTCGCCGCGGCCCTGATCCTGCTCGCCATCGCCGCCCACCTCTTCCGGATGCGCCGGGCGGTGGACGACACCCTGGCGCCCGTCGGGGTCGACCAGTGGGACCGCCATTCCGCTGGTGTCGACGAGACGGGGCAGATGACGACGGTGGGCAGCGGGCGGGGCGGATCCGACGTCACCAGGGCCATGCCGGCCCAGCGGGGCGGCGCCGGCGGCTCGGACGTCACCAGGGCCATGCCGGCCCAGCGTCGGCGCTGAGCTCCGGTCCGCCCGCCCCGGGTGATGACCATACGAGCCACGCACTAGCTTGGTGTTCCAGGCATCGTGCCCCGTGAAGCGGCGCCCGAGGAGGACGCTTGGCCATGGATCTCGGCTTCGAGGTCGACCAGCGCGGTCGCTACACCGTGCTCGCAGTGCGCGGCGAGGTCGACGTGTACACAGCGCCCAGGCTGCGGGAGCGGCTCATCGAGCTTGTCAGCCAGGGCAGCCATCAGGTGGTGGTCGACCTGGAGGGCGTCGACTTCCTCGACTCCACCGGTCTCGGCGTGCTCGTCGGAGGGCTCAAGCGCCTGCGGAGCCACGACGGCGACATGATCCTGGTCTGCACCCAGCCCCGCATCTTGAAGGTGTTCGAGATCACCGGTCTCACGAAGGTGTTCTCGATCCACGACACCGTCGAATCCGCCACCACCGCCTAACGTGGTGGCGCAGGGGGAAGCGGTGCGGCCGCTGGGATGGGACGACGCAGACGTCGAGCTCGACATCCCCGCCCGTGCCGAGTACGTCTCCCTCGCCCGACTCGTCGTGTCGTCGCTGGCGTCTTCGAGGCGAGACCTGGCTGACGACCGGATCGACGACCTCAAGCTGGCCGTGTCCGAGGCGTGCACCAACGCCATCGAGGCCTACGAGCCCGCCGGCGAGGAGCGCGTCGTCCTGCGCTGGCGGGACGGACAGGACCATCTCGAGGTCGACGTCCAGGATCAGGGGTCCGGCTTCGATCCCTCGACGTTGCCGGAGCGGCCCTCGGTGACCGACCCCGTGCGGCCGAACTTCGAGCGGGGTCTGGGGGTTCCCCTCATGCGGGCCCTGGTCGACCGGGTGGAGTTCGCCTCCTCCGACGACGGCACGTCGGTGACCATGATGGTCTACTGCCCGCCCGTCGCACCCGGCGGCCAGTAGAGCCGGCGCTCACCCGCCGGCGAGAAGGGATCGGACGACGTCCTCGGAGTCGGCGGTGACGAGGGCCAGGACCTCGTCGCCGGTATCGAGGACGGTGTCACCCCGGGGCACCACCACGTGGGTGTCTCGGACGACGGCGACGATGGTCGCGTCCCGAGGCACCTCCAGATCGGCGATCGAGTAGCCGGCCGCGGGGGAGTCCTCCGCCAGCGTGACCTCGACGAGCCTGGCGCCCCCGCCCCTGCCTCCCTCGAGCTGGAGAAGGCGGACAAGTGAGCCGACCGACACCGCCTCTTCGACCAGAGCGGTGAGCAGGTGCGGAGTCGACACCGAGACGTCGACGCCCCAGGCCTCGTTGAACAGCCACCGGTTCTTGGGATGATTGACCCGGGCGACCACGCGGGGAACGGCGAACTCCTGCTTGGCCAGGAGGGAGATGACGAGGTTGTCCTCGTCGTCGCCGGTGGCGGACACGACGACGTCGGCGTCGGCCATGCCGGCGGCGTAGAGCGACGACACCTCGCAGGCGTCGGCCGTCAACCACTCGATGTCGAGGGTGGGCCGCAGGCGGGCCACGAGGTCCGGGTCCTGCTCGATGACGAGCACCTCGTGGCCGGCCGCGTGCAGGTCCGAGGCGATGAACGTGCCGACGTTCCCGGCCCCGGCGATCATCACCTTCATCTGGCCGCGGCCCTCACGTGGCCCCCTCGGGGCCGGCGAGGAGCCGGCGCTCGAGCTCGTCCAGACTGTCCTTGCGGGCGGCTATGTGGAGCAGGTCGCCCTCCTGGCCCACCACGTCGCGACTCGTCAGTCGGGGCGTGCTCGCCCTGGTGACGGCGACCAACCGGACCCGGCCTTCGAGGTTGATCCGGTCGAGTCGCTGGCCGGCCCAGTCATCCGGCAGGACGCGCTCGACGAGCACGAGCTGGCCACTGGTGTCGGTCCATTCGGTGACCCCGGCCTCCGGAAAGAGCCGGCGCATGACCTGCTCGGTCGTCCACGTGACGGTGGCCACGGTCGGGATGCCGAGGCGCTGGTAGATGACGGCCCGGCGGGGATCGTAGATCCGGGCCACGACGTTCGGGATCTGGTAGGTCTCCCGGGCGATCCGGGCCGTGAGGATGTTCGAGTTGTCCCCGCTCGTCACCGCGGCAACTGCGCCTGCGTCCCTGATCCCGGCCAGCTCCAGGTGGTCCCGGTCGAAGCCGAAGCCCACGACGGTCCGCCCCGTCCACTCCGGGGGGAGTCGCCGCAGGGAGCGTGGGTCCTTGTCGATGACTGCCACGCTGTGGCCGTCCCGCTCCAGATTGATGGCGAGCTCCGATCCGACGCGACCGCAGCCCACCACGACGACGTGCACGTGTACATGGAACACGGCCCCGGCAGGCGGCACAACTCTCCCCCTCTCCAGGCCGGGGTCCCGAATAGGGGGACGTGGCGGGGAAGTGTTTACTTGGGACCGTGAGGAGCGAAGCCGCCCGGATCGACCGCCGGACCCCGGCCGCGCTCCCCACCCCGGAATCCCTCGAGCTCCCCGAGTCCTTCGGCTATCGCATCAAGAAGCGGCTACTCGGGCCCCCGCTGGTCAGCGAGCAGCTGCGCACCGAGCGCCTGGGCAAGCCCACGGCGCTGGCCGTTCTCTCCTCTGACGTGCTCTCGTCCTCGGCCTACGCCACCGAGCAGATCCTGCGGGTCCTGGTCGTGGCGGTGGGTGTGGCCGCCTTCTCGCTCACGGTGCCCGTCACCCTGGCCATCCTGGTGGTCCTTCTCTTCGTGACGCTCTCCTACCGGGAGGTCATCTGGGCCTACCCGAAGGCCGGCGGGGCCTACGTGGTCAGCCGGGAGAACTTCGGTCCCAACATCGCCCAGATCGCCGGCGTGTCGCTGCTGATCGACTACACCCTCACGGTCGCGGTCTCCATGGCTGCCGGCGTCTCGGCCCTGACGTCCGCGGTGCCGTCGCTGACGCCGTACACGGTCGAGCTGTCTGTCGCCTTCGTCCTGTTGATCGCGTACGCCAACCTGCGAGGGATCAGGGAGGCCGGACGCCTCTTCGCCTTCCCCACCTATCTCTTTCTCGCCAACATGGCCGTGCTGATCGGCGTCGGCTTGGTGAAGAGCGTGCTCGGCCAGCTACATCCGCACTCGATCCACGCGGCCGGGGCGATCTCGTCCGGAGGCGAGGGCAGCGGGCTGCTCCTGGGCGCCTCCCTGTTCATCATCCTTCGGGCCTTCTCCGACGGCGGGTCCGCCCTCACCGGGACCGAGGCCATCTCCAACGCGGTCAGCGTGTTCCGCCCACCCGAGCGCAAGAACGCCCGGGCGACGCTCGTCATCATGAGCCTGATCCTGGGATCGTTGGTCCTGGGTGTGTCGCTCCTAGCCAGCTGGGTCCACGCCGTTCCCTTCGTGTCGCAGAGCCCGACGGTGCTGTCGCAGGTCGCCAAGTTCGTCTACGGGACCGGGGCCCTGGGGAACTTCCTGTTCTACTTCCTGCAGATCGCCACGCTGCTCATCCTGGTGCTGGCCGCCAACACCAGCTTCACGGGGTTCCCGTTCCTCGCCAGCTTCGTGGGCGAGGACTCCTTCCTGCCTCGCCAGCTGACCCGCCGAGGCCACCGGCTCGTCTTCTCCAACGGCATCATCGTGCTGACCGTCGTGTCCGTTGCGCTGCTGGTCGCCACGGGAGCCAAGGTGGCCTCGCTCATCTCCCTGTACGCCATCGGCGTGTTCACCGGCTTCACGATGGCGGGGGCGGGGATGGTGAAGCACCACCTGACGCTCCGGGAGAGCGGGTGGCGTCATCGGCTGGCCATCAACGGCGCCTCCGCCCTGCTGTCGTTCGTGGTCGACATCGTGATCGTCGTCACCAAGTTCACCGAGGGGGCCTGGCTCGTCGTGGTGCTCCTCCCAGCGCTCGTCTTTGTCTTCATCCGGCTCAACCGCCAGTACCGCAACGAAGAGGCCGAGCTCGAGGAGGGAGCGCCGCAGCTGGCCGAGGTTCCCATCCCCCGTCGCCACGCTGTCTTCGTCCTGATCGATCGCCTCGACCTGGCGGCCGTCCGGGCCATCCAGTACGCCCGCACCCTGGGTCCCGACCAGCTTCACCTGGTGCACTTCGTGCTCGACGAGCGCGCCTCCCGCCTGTTGGAGGACGAGTGGACCCGCCTCGGGATGGCGGGCCTGTCACTGGAGATGGTCGACGTCCCCGACCGACGCCTCCGGCGGGCCATCCTCGAGATGGTGGCCGAGACCCTGAGCGTCGAGGGCACCGAGGCGACGGTCCTGCTCCCTCGGCGCCTATACCCGCAGCAGTGGACCCGGATCCTCCACGACCGCACCGCTGATGCCATCGCCGAGACCGTGGACCAGCTCCCTAACGCCCGCGCCACCATCGTCCCCTTCCAGGTGGGCAAGGGCGTGGCGAGCAGGCGCCTCCCTCGTGTCGCCGCGCTGCGGCCGGACGGCCGCCGCCGAAGCCGTCAGGTGGTCGCGACCCCGGTCACGGCGCCCGACCGGGCGACCGTGGGCACCACGCCCATCGGCCAGGTGCAATGGAGGCAACGGGCGCGGGTGGCCGGGCGGGTGAAATCGGTGTCGGTGCAGCCGTCCTCGGTCTCTCCCAACCTGCTGTGCAAGCTGGTCGACCCGACCGGCGGCCTGACCCTCGTGTTCCCGGGCCGTCGCAAGGTGGCCGGCATCGAGCCCGGCGCCCGCCTCGTGGCCGAGGGCACCGTGGGCGAGCAGGGAGGCCGTCTGGCCATCTTCAGCCCCAACTACGAGCTCATCGCCCCCGGCGGCTCGGAGGGCTCCGACTCCGAAGGCTGAGGAAGCGGCACCGGCGCGGACCGAGCGAGGACCCTCCGCCCCGTTTGACGTTTTTGGGGCACGAAAACTAGCTTGCGCCGAGCCGAATCCATGGACCAGGGACTGTCGAGATCGGAGCGGGAGACGCTGAAGGCCATGTACCGCCTGACCAAGGCGGGCTCGGACACCCATACCGGTGCACTGGCCGAAGCGCTGCACGTCAGCCCCGGCACGGCCACCGCGGCCGTGAAACGGCTGGCCGAGCGCGATCTGGCCCACCACCGCCCGTACCGCGGCGTGGAGCTGACGGCGTCGGGCCGGCAGGCGGCCGTGGCCGCCATTCGTCGCCACCGGATCGTCGAGCGCTTCCTCTCCGACATGCTCGGCTACCCCTGGAACGAGGCGGACCGGCTGGCCGCCTCCTTCGAGCACGAGCTTCCCCAGGAGGTGGAGGACCGGCTCTTCGTCGCCCTCCACCGCCCCTCGACCTGTCCCCACGGCTTCCCGGTTCCCGAGCCCGAGGTCGGGTACATCCCCGAGATGCCGCCGCTCTACGACCTGGAGCCGGGTGACGTGGCCGAGGTGGCCGTGCCGGGCTCGACGGATCCCGCCGTGGTGGCGTTTCTCGACACGCTCGGCCTGCAACCGGGCGTCCGGGTCGAGGTGCGCGAGAAGCACCCTTTCGACGGACCTCTGGTGATCCGGGTGGACGGGCATGACCGGACGGTCGGGCACCGGGTCGCCAATCAGGTCTTCGTGAAGATCGAAGAGCGGGACGCGGGCCCCGACGGTCCCGGGCCCGAGCACGGACAGCAGGACAGAAAGGAGCAGTCGGCATGACGCACACCCTCGCCGCCGAAGGGGGCTATCAAGCCTTCACCCTGGGCGGGGGCGAGAAGGCCTGGCTCGTCTTCGCCCTCCTCGCCGGCATCGGAGCAGTCGGTGTCGGGATCTACCTCATGCGCGGCGTGCTCGCCGCCGATCAGGGCACGGCCACCATGCGCGAGATCGCCGCGTCCATCCAGGAGGGGGCCGTCGCCTTCCTGCGCCGGCAGTTCCGGGTGATCCTCATCATCGTCGTGCCCCTGGCGGTGCTGGTGTTCCTCACCGCGACCAAGGTGGTGAGGCCGGACGGCTCCATCGCCTTGAGCTTCGGTGCGTCCGGCCTGTGGCGGGCGCTGGCCTTCCTCGTGGGTGCCACCTTCTCGGGCATCACCGGCATCATCGGCATGAACCTGTCGGTACGGGGCAACGTCCGCACCACGGCGGCAGCGAGAGGCGGCTCGCTGCCGGCGGCGCTGCGGGTCGCCTTCCGCACGGGCGGCATCACCGGCATGTTCTGCGTGGGCCTCGGCCTGTTCGGCGCCGCCGCCATCGTCCTGATCTTCCAGAACACCGCGACATCGGTCCTCATCGGGTTCGGGTTCGGCGCCTCGCTCATCGCCCTGTTCATGCGAGTCGGCGGCGGCATCTTCACCAAGGCCGCCGACGTCGGCGCCGACCTGGTGGGCAAGGTCGAGGCCGGCATCCCCGAGGACGACCCCCGCAATCCCGCCACCATCGCCGACAACGTGGGCGACAACGTCGGCGACTGCGCGGGCATGGCCGCGGACCTCTTCGAGTCCTACGAGATCACCATCATCGCCTCGCTCATCCTCGGGTTCGCCGCCTTCAACTCCATCGGGCGCAATCCGGCCGTCGGCGTCATCTTCCCGGTCATCGTGGTGACCATCGGCATCCTCGCCTCGGCGGTGGGGATCCTGATGGTCCGGGCGACGAACCAGGACCGCTCGGCGATGGCGCCCATCAACCGCGGCTTTCTCACCGCTGGCGCCCTCACGGTCGCCGGCACCTTCCTGGTCGCCCAGTTCTACGCGCACAACCTGCGGATCTTCTGGGCCGTGCTGTCCGGAGTCCTGCTGGGCCAGGCGGCCAGCCGTATCACCGAGTACTTCACCTCGACCGAGACGTCACCGGTGCGGGAGATCGCCGAGTCCGCCCGCACCGGGCCGGCGACGACGGTGCTCTCGGGCATCTCGTCGGGGCTCGAGTCCACGGTGTGGGCGATCATCGCCATCGCCATCGCGATTGCGGTCGCCGTCGGGCTCGGCAACGGCAACATCGAGTTCTCGCTGTACCTCGTGGCCCTGACGGGGATCGGTCTGTTGTCCACCACGGGCATGGTCGTGTCCGAGGACAGCTTCGGGCCGGTGGCCGACAATGCCGCAGGGATCGCCGAGATGTCGGGCGAGTTCGGCGGCGAGGCCGAGCGGGTCATGGTCAGCCTCGACGCCGTCGGCAACACGACAAAGGCCATCACCAAGGGTGTCGCCATTGGCTCGGCGGTCATCGCAGCCGTCGCCTTGTTCGCTTCGTTCATCGAGACGATCGGCAACCAGCTCAACATCGGGGCCACGGGGTCGGCGCTGTTCAACAACGCCCTGACGCAGATCAACGTGGCCAACCCGACGACGTTCATCGGGCTGCTGATCGGGGGATCGGTCGCCTTCATGTTCTCCGCGCTCGCCATCCGGGCCGTGGGCAGGACCGCTGGCACCGTGGTCCAGGAGGTTCGTCGGCAGTTCCGCGAGCACCCGGGCATCATGGACGGCGTCGAGAAGCCCGAGTACGGACGGGTGATCGGAATCTGCACCGCCGCGGCCCAGCGCGAGCTGGCCACCCCCGCCCTGCTCGCCGTGCTCACACCGATCATCATCGGCTTCGGTATCAACTACCTCGCCCTCGGGGCCTTTCTCGCCGCCGCAATTCTGACCGGCCAGCTCATGGCCAACTTCCTCAACAACTCCGGCGGTGCATGGGACAACGCCAAGAAGTACATCGAGGACGGCCACGAAGGCGGCAAGGGCTCCGAGGCCCACAAGGCCGCGGTCATCGGCGACACCGTCGGCGATCCCTTCAAGGACACCGCAGGGCCCGCCCTGAACCCCCTCATCAAGGTCATGAACCTGGTGTCGCTGCTCATCCTGCCCCTCGTCATCACCCAGCGTCACAACACCGCAGGCCGCTACGCCATCGCAGGCGTCGCTCTCGCCATCCTGCTCGCTGCCATCGCCTTCTCCAAGCGCAAGACCGAGGGGGTGGGCGGTGGCGCCCCCGCTGGTGAGCCCGTCGAGGTCACTGCCGGCGCTCCCCCCGGTGCCGGCGCGATGCCTCCGGCCCAGACCAAGGCTTCCCTGAGCGCGGCCATCGACCAGTGGGTGGTCGACCTGGGCCAGGACGAGGGCGACCTGCGGGACCGGCTGCTCGAGGTGAAGGGCCGGCTCCAGTCGCCGTCGTCAGCGCCCGCTGTCGGCCACCAGGGCGGCCAGCCGTGAGACCAGCTCAGGGTGGATTTTGTCCGGCCCGTCACCGCTGGGCCACCGGCGGACGGTACCGTCGTCTGGTTGCCCGAGGGGTTTGACAGCGCCCGGCCGTCATCCCAGCCTGGGGTCCAAGAGATGCCTAAACCGCTCGTCATCGTCGAATCGCCCGCCAAGGCGAAGACCATCGCCGGCTTCCTCGGGCGCGATGTGGTCGTCGAATCGTCGATCGGCCATATTCGCGACCTGCCCCGCAGCGCGGCCGACGTGCCGGCGGCCTTCAAGGCCGAGCCGTGGGCGCGCCTCGGTGTCGACGTCGACAACGGGTTCAAACCCTTGTACGTGGTGGCCAAGGAGAAGAAGGCGCAAGTCAGCAAGCTGAAGAGCCTGATGCGCGACGCCAGTGAGGTGTACCTCGCCACTGACGAGGACCGCGAAGGAGAGTCGATCGCCTGGCACCTGATGGAGGTGCTGGCTCCCCGGGTGCCGGTCAAGCGCATGGTCTTCCACGAGATCACCCGCGGGGCGATCGAGCGGGCGGTCGACGACTGGAGGGACCTCGATCGCCGACTGGTCGACGCCCAGGAAGCGCGCCGCATCCTCGACCGCCTCTACGGCTACGAAGTTTCGCCGGTGTTGTGGAAGAAGGTGTTGCCGAGGTTGTCGGCCGGGCGCGTCCAGAGCGTCGCCACACGCATCCTCGTCGAGCGCGAACGGGCGCGCATCCGATTCCGGTCGGCCAACTGGTGGGATCTGGAGGGACGGTTCGGCCGAGAGGCGCAGTCCTTCTCGGCCACCCTGGTCGCGGTCGACGACCAGCGCCTGGCGACGGGCAAGGACTTCTCCGAGACGGGAGAGCTGCGCACCCCGAAGGGATCGCCCGGCCTCGTCCTGCTCGACGAGCCCAAGGCGAGAGACCTGGCGCAGCGGCTCGCCGATGCCGCGTTCGCCGTCACCTCGGTCGAGGAGAAGCCGTTCAAGCGCTCTCCCTACGCGCCGTTCACCACCTCGACGCTGCAGCAGGAGGCGGGACGCAAGCTGCGGTTCAGCTCGGCCCGCACGATGCAGACGGCCCAGCGCCTGTACGAGAACGGCTACATCACCTACATGCGGACCGACTCGACCGCCCTGTCGGCGACCGCCGTGACCGCGGCGCGCGACCAGGCGGCGGCGCTGTACGGGGCCGAGTACGTGTCGCCCCAACCCCGCCGCCACGATCGCAAGGTAAAGAACGCCCAGGAGGCCCACGAGGCGATCCGACCGGCGGGGGAGTCGTTTCGCCGGCCCGATCAGGTGGCCGGACAGGTGTCACAGGACGAGGCCCGCCTGTACGACCTCGTCTGGAAGCGCACCGTCGCCTCGCAGATGGCCGACGCCAACGGGATGAGCGTCCAGGTGCGTCTGGCCGGCGTGGCCGCCTCCACCGAGGGCGCGCCGGCGGCCGGCGAGCGGGCGGAGTTCGCAGCCAGCGGCAAGGTCATCACGTTCCCCGGATTCCTCCGTGCCTATGTCGAGGGTGCCGACGACCCCGAGGCCGAGTTGGAGGACCGGGAGGTCCACCTCCCGCGGTTGGCGGCCGGCGATGCCGTGGACAAGGAGGCGCTCGAGGCGCGCGCCCACGCCACCCAGCCGCCGGCCCGCTACACCGAGGCGTCGCTCGTGAAGGCCCTCGAGGAGCTCGGGGTGGGTCGGCCGTCCACCTACGCCTCGATCATCAGCACCATCCAGGACCGGGGCTACGTCTGGAAGAAGGGAAGCGCGCTCGTCCCGTCGTTCACCGCCTTCGCCGTGGTCGGCCTTCTGGAGGACCACTTCACCGAGCTGGTCGACTACGGGTTCACGGCCAGCATGGAAGACGACCTCGACGAGATCGCCGGCGGCGAGGAGGAGGCCGGGCCCTGGCTGAGCCGGTTCTATTTCGGCAACGGCAAGCCCGGTCTCAAGGCGAGCGTGGCCGGTCATCTCGACGAGATCGACGCCCGCCAGGTGAACTCGATACCGATCGGACTCGACGGCGACGGCGAGCAGATCGTGGTGCGCGTCGGCCGCTACGGGCCGTACGTGCAGCGAGGGGAGGACCGGGCCTCGGTTCCCGACGACCTGGCCCCCGACGAGCTCACCGTCGAGCGGGCCAAGGAGCTGCTGGCCGCGCCGAGCGGTGACCACGTGCTCGGTCAGGACCCCGACACCGGCTTGCCGGTGCTGGTGCGCGCCGGGCGCTTCGGCCCCTACGTCCAGCTCGGCGAGGGCGATCCGGGATCGAAGACCAAGCCCCGCACCTCGTCGCTGCTTCGGACGATGTCCCCCGACGCGCTGAGCCTGGACGAGGCCCTCCGATTGCTGAGCCTGCCCCGGGTTGTCGGAACGGATCCCGCCGACGGGGCCGAGATTCTGGCCCTGAACGGACGATACGGTCCGTACTTGAAGAAGGGTGATGACAGTCGCAGCTTGGCCGCCGAGGACCAGCTGTTCAGCATCACCCTCGAGGAGGCACTGGCCATCTTCGCCCAGCCCAAGCAGCGGGGCGGCCGGGGCGCGGCGGCCGCGCCGCTGCGCGAGCTGGGCCCGGACCCGGTCAGCGATGGACCGATGGTGCTGCGGTCGGGCCGCTTCGGGCCGTACGTGACCGATGGCGAGCTCAACGCGTCGCTGCGCAGGGGCGATGATCCGGAGTCGCTCACCTCCGAGCGCGCCGCAGAGCTCCTGGCCGAGAAGCGGGCCGCGGGACCAGCGCCGGCGCGCAAGGGGGCGCGTCGCGCGGCCAAGGCGGGCTCCGCTCGCGGGTCGGCCAAGACGGCGAAGAAGGGCACCGCCAAGCAGGCGGGGCGCACCACGTCCGCCACGAAGAAGACGACAGCGAAGAAGACTGCTGCCGCCAAGAAGACTGCTGCCGCCAAGAAGACGTCGACCACCAGGAAGGCATCCGCCACCAATACGGCGACGACGAAGAAGAAGGCGGCCGCCCAGGCGGCCACGCGCAGCCGGTCCTGAGCCGGTGGCGCCCGAGGGGGAGCCGCCCGCGATGGCCGCTCGCGGCCGACTTATCGCCCTCGAGGGCCCGGAGGCATCCGGCAAGTCCACTCAGGCCCGGTTGCTCGCCGAGGCCCTCGGTGCGGTGCTGACTCGGGAGCCCGGTGGAACGGCGACTGGCGGGCGGGTTCGCAGCCTGCTCCTCGACAGCGGCGCCAGCCGCATCGATGCGCGGACCGAGGCGCTGCTCATGCTCGCCGATCGGGCCCAGCACGTGAGCGAGATCCTCGAGCCGGCGTTGTCGTCCGGTCGCTGGGTGGTGACCGACCGCTTCTCGGCGTCGCTGCTGGCCTACCAGGGCTTCGGGCGCGGGCTCGACGTGGCCGAGCTCCGGCGGCTGACGTCCTGGGCCTCGGGGGGTCTGTGGCCGGACCTCACCGTCCTGCTCGACGTCCCCCCCGAGCAGGCGGCGGCCCGTCAGAGCCGGGAGCTCGATCGGCTCGAGCGCGAGGACGGGGCCTTCCACCAGCGCGTGGTGGGGGGCTACCAGGCCCTCGCTGCCGCCGAGCGCGCCACCTGGGCGGTCGTCGACGGGTCGGGGGCAGAGGCCGAGGTGGCCGGTAGGGTGCTGGCCGTGGTGACCGAGCGGCTGGGCGCTCCCGGCGGGGTGACAAGGCCCGAATAAGGCCGATCGTGTCCCCCTTGTACGACGACGTCATCGGCCAGCACGATGCCGTGGCCCAGCTCCGTGCCGCCGCCGCGTCGCCGGTGCACGCCTATCTGCTCGTCGGTCCGCCGGGTACCGGAAAGCGCGCCGCGGCGCGCTCGTTTGCCGCCTCGCTCCTCTGCCCCGAGGGCGGCGCCTGCGAAGGGCGCGTCCTTGCAGGCACACATCCCGATCTCGTCGTGCGCGAGCGGGCGGGGCCGTTCATCACCGTCGACGACGCCCGCGAGATCGCCCGGCTGGCGTGGCGCAGCCCGATGGAGGGCCACCGTCAGGTGCTCGTGCTGGTCGACCTCCACCTGGTGGACCGGGCCGCTCCCGCGCTGCTCAAGACCATCGAGGAGCCGCCGCCGACGACGGTGTTCGTGCTCCTCGCCGACCGTCTGGCGCCGGAGCTGGCGACGATCGCCAGCCGCTGCGTCCAGATCAGGTTCAGGGCACTGACGTCGGACGCCGTCGCTGCCCGGCTCGTGGCCGAGGGCGCTGACGAGGCGCTGGCCACGGCGGCGGCGCTGTCCTCGGGCGGGCGTATGGACCGGGCCCGACTCCTCGTCTCCGATCCCACCTCGGCCGAGCGCCGCCGGGCGTGGGAGGAGGTGCCCAAGCGACTCGACGGCACGGGTGCCACGGTGATGACCTTGGTCGACGACCTGCTGGCCCACGGCGAGGCGGTGCTCGACCCGCTGCGGGCGATGCAGCGGGCCGAGCTGGAGGAGCTCACCGAGCGGGCACGGCTGGTCGGGGAGCGGGGGCTCCCGCGTCGGCGGGAGATCGAGGACCGTCACCGCCGAGAGCAGCGCCGCCTGCGGATGGACGAGCTGCGCTTCGGACTGGCAGCTCTCACCGCGGCCTATCGGGA
>DASXCO010000154.1 GCA_036491125.1 Acidimicrobiales bacterium
GGTGGCGGGCGAGCTGCGTCGGGGATGGGTGGAGGAGCCCGACTTCGGCCTCTATCGGCGCCACTTGGAGAGCCTCGATCGCGGGGGGCCGTTGTTCCGCTCCAACCCGCACAACCCGACGGGCAGCCTGGCCGCGCCGGAGGCGCGCGCGGGCGTGTGGGACGAGGCCTTCTACCCCATGGCCACGGGCCGCTGGACGCGTGGTGACACCAATCGGGGCTCGGTCATCGTCGGGTCGCTCACCAAGGTGCTGGCCTGCCCCGGACTGCGTCTCGGCTACGTGCTGGCGCCCGATGCCGACCTCGTCGAGCGGCTGGCGCGCCGGCAGCCTGCTTGGTCGGTGAACGGGGTGGCGGCCGAGGCGCTCCCGGCGCTGCTGGCGGCGGTCGACCTTCCCGCCTGGGCAACGTCGATCACCGAGCTTCGATGCCGGCTCGTCGCGGTGCTGCAACGTCACGGCCTGTGTCCCGCGCCGTCGGCGGCCAACTTCGTGCTGGTGGGCGCCGCCGCAGGGCTGCGCGACCGACTCGCGCAGGACGGGGTGGTCGTGCGCGACTGCGCCACCTTCGGGTTGCCCGACCACGTGCGCATCGCCGTGCCCGATGCCGACGGCCTCGACCGTCTGAGCAAGGCGATCGAGAGGACGACGGACGGCGGGCGGCGGGGGTGGGGACCCCGCCGCCGTCTGCCAGCCGAACCAGCGGAGTGCGGGGATGGGGCCCCGTCCGGGGCGGCGAAGCCGCCAGAGGCAACGTGAGGGGCGCGCTCATGGTCTGCGGCACGACCAGCGACGCGGGCAAGAGCCACGTGGTGAGCGGGCTGTGCCGGCTCCTGGCCCGACGGGGGCTGAAGGTCGCACCGTTCAAGGCCCAGAACATGGCTCTCAACTCGTTCGTCACTGCCGGCGGACACGAGATCGGTCGGGCCCAGGGGGCCCAGGCGCTGGCTGCCGGGGTCGAGCCCGACGTGGCCATGAACCCGATCCTGCTCAAGCCCACCGGCGAGCGCACCAGCCAAGTGGTCGTCATGGGTCGGCCCGTGGCCCACATGGACGCCGCCTCCTACCACGACCGCAAGCCGGAGCTTCTCGGCGTCGTGCTCGACGCCCTCGATGGCCTGCGGTCCCGCTACGACGTCGTCATCTGCGAGGGCGCCGGCAACCCCGCCGAGATCAACCTCCTCGATCGCGACATCGTGAACCTGCGGGTCGCCGCCGAGGCCGGCATGCGGGCGATCGTCGTGGGCGACATCGACCGCGGCGGTGTGTTCGCCGCGCTGTACGGGACGGTCGCCCTGCTGCCCCCCGCCCACCGGGACCTCGTCGGCGGCTTCGTGATCAACAAGCTGCGTGGCGATCCGGCCCTGCTCGGCGACGGGCCCGCCGACCTCGAGCGGCGCTGCGGCGTCCCTGTCATCGGGGTCCTGCCCTACGTGCACGACATCGCCCTGGACGCCGAGGACTCGCTCGCCCTGTCCGGCCCCCGTCCGGCGGCGCGGGGTTCGGCTGTGGCCGACGGGCTCGACGTGGCGGCGGTCCGCCTGCCCCGGCTGGCCAACTTCACCGACCTCGACGCCCTCGCCGTCGAGCCCGGCGTGGGCGTCCGCCTCGTCGACTCGCCAGCGTCCATGGGCCAGCCCGACCTCGTGGTGCTGCCGGGCTCGAAGTCGACGGTGGCCGACCTCGAGTGGCTGCGCGGCCGCGGCCTCGACCGGGCCCTGGCCGCGGCCGTCGCCGGCGGCGCCACCCTCCTCGGGGTGTGCGGCGGCTACCAGATGCTGGGCCGGGAGATCGTGGACCACGTCGAGTCGGGGCGCGGCCGCGTCGAGGGCCTCGCCGTGCTGGACGCCTCGACGACCTTCGGCGAGGACAAGGTCACTCGCCAGCGCCGCGGGCGGGCGTGGGGCCAGCGCATCTCTGGCTACGAGATCCACCACGGCCGGTCTCGCGTGGGCGACGGCGCTTCGCCCTGGATCGAGCTCGACGATGTGTACGGGTCCGAGCCGGAGGGGGCGGCCAACGCCGACGGGAGCGTCTTCGGCACCAACCTGCACGGGCTGCTGGAGGAGGACGGGTTTCGTGCTGCGTTCCTGGCCGCCGTGGCCGAGCGCCGGGGGCGACGTTTCGTCGCCGCGGGCGTGTCGTTCGCCGGGGCCCGTCAGGCCCAGCTGGACCGCCTCGCCGACCTGGTGGAGACCCACGTCGACCTGGGCGCCGTCGAGGCTCTGATCGCGGAGGGCGCGCGGTGATCCTCTTCCTCACCAACGCCGACACGGAGATCCTGGCCCTGCGGGCTGTGGCCGAGGGGCTGCCCGACGGGTTCCCGGGCGTTCGGGCCGCAAACCCCGCCAGCCTCCCGGAGGCGCCGTCGCTCGACGGCGTGGAGGTGGTGCTGGTGCGGCTGCTGGGCGGGCGCCGGGCCTGGGAAGGCCCCTTCGACGAGCTCGTCCGGCGATGTCGGGCTGCCCGCATCCCGCTGCTCGCTTTCGGCGGCGAGGCGACGCCGGACACCGAGCTGGCCTCGGCGACCACCGTGTCGACCGCCCTCGCCGCTCAGGCCTTCGACTACCTGGTTCAGGGGGGACTGTCCAACGTCGAGCACCTCCTCCGGTTCGTGGCCGACACGGTTCTCGGTCACGGGTTCGGCTTCGAGCCCCCGGCCGAGGTGCCGTCGTGCGGAGTGCTCGGTCAGCCGGAGCTCGATGCTGGCCGCCCCACCGTGGCCGTCGTCTTCTACCGCGCCCACCTGTTGTCAGGGAACACGCAGTTCGTCACCGACGTGTGCGCCGCCATCGAGGCGAAGGGCGCCAACGCCCTCCCGGTCTACTGCTACTCATTGCGGCCGGACCGTTCCGGCCAGCCCGTGCCGGCGCTCGACCTGCTGGCCGACCACGGCGTGGACGCCGTTGTGACCACCGTGCTGGCCGCGGGCTCGGCGCGCGACGACGGTGATGGCTGGGATGCCTCGGTCCTGGCTGCCCTCGACGTGCCCGTGCTCCAGGCGGTCGCCGCCACGTCGTCCAGCGAGGCGTGGATCGACAGCGCCGGCGGTCTCACACCGCTCGACGTGGCGATGGCCGTCGCCGTTCCGGAACTGGACGGCCGGATCGTCGGCCCCGCCTTCTCCTTCAAGGAGACCGTCGACGACGGCGACGATCTCGGCTCTCCGGTCACCGCCTACCGCGCCGTTGCAGATCGCGTCGAGCGGGTGGCCGGGATGGCCGTCCGGCTGGCCTCCCTGCGGCGCACACCGCCACCCGAGCGTCGCGTCGCCCTCGTGCTCTCCGCCTATCCGACCAAGCGCAGCCGCCTGGGAAACGCCGTGGGCCTCGACACCCCGGCGTCGGTGATCGAGCTGCTGCACGCCCTCGCCGGCGCCGGCTACCGGGTCGACCGCGTGCCGCCCGACGGCGATGCGCTCATGGCCGAGCTGGCCGACGCCCTGCCGTATGCGGGCGACGGGCCCCAGCCAGCGGGGCGCGGCCAGGGTGCCGGGGCGTGGAGCTCCGGCGCGTACGGGCGGCATTTCGACCGACTGCCGGCGCGCGCCAAGGGCGAGCTCACCGAGACGTGGGGGCCTCCACCGGGGGAGCTCTTCGTCGACCAGGGTGAGCTCGTCTTCGCTGGTCTCGACCTCGGGGGCGTGCTCGTCACCGTGCAGCCGCCGCGGGGGTTCGGCGAGAACCCGGTCGCCGTCTACCACTCGCCCGACCTGGTCCCGACCCACCACTACCTCGCCTTCTACCGCTGGCTCGATGACGAGTGGGGGGCGGACGCCGTCGTGCACGTGGGCAAGCACGGGACCCTCGAATGGTTGCCGGGCAAGAGCGTCGGCTTGTCGGCAGGCTGCTGGCCCGACGCCGTGCTCGGCGACCTGCCGGTGATCTACCCCTTCGTGATGAACGACCCCGGCGAGGGAACACAGGCCAAGCGCAGGGCCCACGCCGTGATCGTGGACCACCTGGTGCCCCCGTTGACAAGGGCGGACACCTACGACGATCTCGCCCGTCTGGAGGGGCTCCTGGACACCCACGCCCAGGTGGCCGCCCTCGACCCGGCCAAGCTTCCGGCCGTCCGCCGTCAGGTGTGGGACCTGCTGGTGCAGGCCGAGATCCATCGCGACCTCGGGATGGCCGAGCCACCCGGAGGCGACCACGGGTTCGAGGACCCCGCCTTCGACGATGCGATCCTGCACGTCGACGGCTACCTGTGTGAGCTGAAGGACGCCCAGATCCGGGGCGGGCTCCACACCCTCGGGCAGCCGCCGGCGGGAGAGGCCGAGCTCGACCTGGTCCTGGCCCTCACCCGGCTCGACCAGGGCGGGGTTCCGTCCCTGCGGACGACGGTGGCCGGTGAGCTCGGGATCGACCTGTCGTCAGGGCGACGGGTCGAGGTCGACCGCGTCGAAGCCGAGTGCGGGCGCCGTCTCGCCGAGCTCCAGTCACGCGGGTGGGGTGTCGGCGGCGCCGACGCGGGCGCCACGTTGCGGTGGGTGTGCCAGCGGCTGGTACCGGCGCTGCACCGCACCAGCGACGAGATCTCGTCGGTGCTCCTGGCCCTCGGCGGCCGTTTCGTGCCCGCGGGCCCGAGCGGCGCGCCGTCGCGAGGGATGGCCCACGCCCTGCCGACGGGGCGCAACTTCTACTCGTTGGACCCGCGCGCCGTGCCGTCCCCGCTGGCCTGGCAGGTGGGCTCGACGCTCGCCGAGCGCCTGCTCGAGGCCCACCTGGCGGAGGAGGGGCGGTACCCGGAGTCGGTCGGCCTCGTCGTGTGGGGCACGGCCGCCATGCGCACCTCGGGCGACGACGTGGCCGAGGCGCTGGCGCTGATGGGCGTGCGGCCGGTGTGGGCCGAGGAGACGGGCCGGGTGACGGGACTGGAGGTCATCCCGATCGAGGAGCTGGGCCGGCCGCGGATAGACGTGACGCTAAGGGTGTCGGGGTTCTTCCGGGACGCCTTTCCGCACGTCCTCGGGTTGCTGGGCGAGGCGCTCGACCTGGTGACGGCCCTGGACGAGCCGCCGAGCCAGAACTTCGTCGCGGCCCACGGCGGAGACGACCCTCGGGTGTTCGGGCCCAAGCCCGGCGCCTACGGCTCGGGCATCCTCGCTCTGCTCGAGTCGGGTGACTGGCGCAGCGACGAGGACCTGGCTGCGGTGTACCTGGCGTGGGGCGGCTACTCCTACGGCCGCGGCGGGGCCGGCGTGGCTGCGCCCGAGGCCATGCGGCGACGGTTCGCCGGCATCGAGGTGGCGGCCAAGAACCAGGACAACCGGGAGCACGACATCTTCGACTCGGACGACTATCTCCAGGACCACGGCGGCATGGTCGCGACGGTCCGGGCCCTCACGGGTAGCCAGCCCAAGGCCTGGTTCGGCGACACGGCCGACCCCGCTCGGCCTCGTGTCCGTCCGCTGAGCGAAGAGGCGGCGCGCGTGGTGCGCACCCGCGTCGTGAACCCGAAGTGGATCGGAGCCATGCGCCGGCACGGCTACAAGGGGGCCTTCGAGATGGCGGCCACGGTCGACTACCTGTTCGGCTACGACGCCACGGCGGGGATTGTGGAGGACTGGATGTACGAGCGCGTCACCGAGTCCTACGTGGGCGACCCCGAGGTGCGGAAGTTCTTCGAGGAGTCGAACCCGTGGGCCCTGCGCTCGATCGCCGAGCGACTGCTCGAGGCCAATGAGCGCGGCCTGTGGGACGCCTCCCGCCCGGCGCTGGACACGCTGCGGGCGGCGCTCCTCGAGGCCGAGGGTTGGGAGGAGGGACGATGACGGTGAGGTTCCCCTTCACCGCCGTGGTCGGCCAGGACGAGGCCAGGCTGGCCCTGCTGCTGAACGCCGTCGACCCCGCCATCGGCGGCGTGCTCATGCGGGGACACAGGGGCAGCGCCAAGACCACCCTCGCCCGCGGCTTCGCCGCCCTCCTGCCCGGGTCGGGACCGTTCGTCGAGCTGCCCATCGGGACCACCGAGGACCGCCTCGTCGGCACCATCGACCTGCGGGCCGCCCTGACCAGCGGCGAGCGCCATTTCCACCCCGGTCTGCTGAGTGCGTGCGACGGCGGCGTGCTGTACGTGGACGAGGTCAATCTCCTGCCCGACCACCTTGTCGACCTGCTCCTCGACGTGGCCGCCAGCGGCGTCAACCGGGTCGAACGGGAAGGGATCTCCCACGAGCACCCGAGCCGCTTCGTGCTCATCGGTTCGATGAACCCCGAGGAGGGCGAGCTGCGCCCGCAGCTGCTCGACCGTTTCGGGCTGGCCGTCGACGTGCGCACGAGCACAGAGGCGACCGAACGGGCCCTGGCCGTCCAACGCCGCATCGCCTTCGACGCCGATCCAGCCGGGGTGGCGGCCGAGTGGGAGCAGAACGAGGACGCCCTCCGCCGCCAGCTCGCCGCCCTCGCACGCTCGCCTTCGTTCCAACCCCTCCCACCGGACCTGGCGCGCTCGGTGAGCGAGCTGTGCGCCGCCGTCGGCGCCGAGGGCCTCAGGGCCGACCTCGTCATCTGCCGCGCCGCCGCAGCCCTGGCCCGCTGGGAGGGCCGATCGACAGCCGACGCCGAGGACGTTCGCCGGGTCGCCCCGCTGGCGCTGGCCCACCGCCGCCGGTCCCCGCTCGGTGATGCCGGCATCGACGGCGGCGAGCTGGAGGAGGCGCTGGAGCAGGCGCTAGGCGAGGGTCCGGGTGGCCGCGGAGACGAGGCCGGCACCGGCGATCGTCGCGGCCAAAGCGGCGCGGTTCCACGTATGGCCGAAAGCGCCGACGCCGTCGACTCGACCGAGGGATCGGAACCGTCGGCACCGTCCACTGAGGGCGAGCGGGTCGCTCCTGTCGGGGAGCCCGCGCCCGTGCGCGGACGGGTGGGCGGCTCGGATCGCGCCGACCGGCCACGTCGGGCCGCCGGGCGGCGAAGCCCCGGCGAAGGCTCGAGGGGTCGCCTGGTGGGAGATCGCCGGCCCGATGGGCCGGTGGGCTCGGTGGCCCTCGGGGCCACGGCCGCGGCCGCCGCCGGCCGCCGGGTCGATCAGTCGGCGGGCGACGAGGCGACTGTCCTGGTGGCGCCCGAGGACCTGCGCGAGGCGGTGCGCGAGCAGCGCTCGGCCAACCTCGTCGTCCTGGTGGTCGACGCGTCGGGCTCGATGGGGGTCGGCAGCCGCATGGAAGCGGCGAAGGGGGCCGTGCTCAGCCTGCTGCTCGACGCCTACCAGCGGCGGGATCGGGTGGCGCTGGTGACGTTCCGGGGCGAGTCCGCCGAGGTCGTGCTCCAGCCGACGGGGAGCGTGGAGGTGGCTCGGGCCCGGCTGGCTTCTGTGCCGACTGGCGGTCGGACGCCGCTGGCCGCGGGCATCGGGGCCGGCCTGCAGGTGGCCGAACGCGCCCACTCGGGGGCCTATCAGCCGTTCGTGGTCGTGGTCTCGGACGGCCGGGCCACCGCCGGGCCCGCAGGTGTCGACCCGGTGGTCGCGGCCCAGGAGGCGGCGGCGGGTGTCCGGCGGCGTGGTGTCGCCGCCGTGGTGGTCGACGCCGAAGAGGGGCCGGTGCGCCTGGGACTGGCGCGCCCGCTGGCCGAGGCGATGGCGGCCCGCTACGTCACGGTGGCGGAGCTGTCCGCCGGCAGCCTGGTCGGCGCCGTGCGGGCGGGGTTCACATGATCGGCCTCAGCTGAGCGGTCGCATCGCAGCCGGGTCCCAGTAGGCACGGAGCGACGAGATCTTGCCGTCGTCGTTCACCTCGAGGATGTCGACGATGTCGATGGCGCCGCCGCCATCGCCGGTACGCGCGTTCATGGTGAACACCAGGGCTGCCTCGTTGCCGCACACGCTGAGCCGGTCGAGCTGGGGCTCCATCTTGTCGGCCATGCCGACGATGTTGTCCCAGAACTGGCCGATGGCCTCCTTGCCGATGTTGGGGGCCGAGGGGACGGGGTCGATCTGCTCGGCGTCGTCGGCGAAGCAGCCGAGGAAGGCCTCTCGGTCCTTCTTCGGGAAGGCGGCGAGGTAGTCGTCGACGACGGCACGGACCTGTTCGGGACTGGGCATGCGCGTACGCTATCCGGGCTACGGTGCCGGCCGTGGCTGCTGACGAGCTGACCGCTGCGCTGGGGGAGGTCGTGGCGCGGGCGCTCGGTGAGCCCGGTGTCGAGGTGGAAGGGCTGCGGCGGCTGTCAGGAGGCGCTTCGCGCGAGACGTGGTCTTTCGACGCCCGGCGGGAGGACGGCACTCGGTCGGGTCTGGTGCTTCGCCGGGACCCAGCCGGTGCTCCGGGGCGCGGGATGGGACGCGAGGCTCGGTTACTTTCCGCTGCATCGGCCACCGGAGTCCCGGTTCCGGGGATCGTGGCGGCCAGCGACGACCCGGCCGCCCTGGGGTCAGCGTTCATCGTCATGGAGCGCGTCGAGGGCGAGACCATCCCCCGTCACATCCTGCGCGACGACGCGTACGCCGCGGTCCGGCCGAGGCTCGCCGCCCAGTGCGGCGACGCCCTCGCCGCGATCCATCGCATCCCGACGGGCGAAGTGCCCGGCCTCGAGCAACCCGACCAGGTCGAGGTGTTCCGGGCGATCCTCGACGAGCTGGGCGAGGCCCATCCCGCGTTCGAGATCGGCTTCCGCTGGCTGGAGGCACACCGGGTCGACGGGGGGCGCACCGTCGTGGTGCACGGCGACTTTCGCAACGGCAACCTCATCGTCGGGCCCGACGGGATCCGCGCCGTGCTCGACTGGGAGCTCGCCCACCTGGGCGATCCGATGGAGGACCTCGGCTGGCTCTGCGTGAAGTCGTGGCGCTTCGGACAGTCCCTTCCTGTCGGCGGGTTCGGCACCTACGGACAGCTCCTCGACGCCTACGAACGGGCGAGCGGTCGGCCGGTCGACCGGGCGGCGTTGCGGTGGTGGGAGACGCTGGGCACCCTCAAGTGGGGGATCATGTGCATCGTGCAGGCGGCCACGCACACCTCGGGCGCCGTGCGCTCGGTCGAGCTGGCCGCCATCGGCCGGCGGGTGTGCGAGGTGGAGTGGGACCTGCTGGCTCTTGTGGCACCCGGGCCGGTGCCGGTGTTGTCCTGATGTTCCTGCCGCGGTGAACCCCCACGACGACCCGAGCGCGGCGGCGCTGACCGAGGCGGTGCGGGAGTTCCTGGAGCGCGACGTGCTCCCCGCCACCGAGGGCCGGGTGCGCTTTCACGCCAGGGTGGCCATCAACGTGCTCGCCATGGTCGAGCGTGAGCTGGTGCTCGGTCCCGGCCAGGCTCGCGCCCACGCCACGGCCCTCGATCGTCTGGGCCTGTCGAGCGACGCCGAGCTGGCGGTCGCGATTCGCACGGGCGCGCTGGACGATCGACTGGACGAGGTGACGGCCGTGGTGCGGGAAACGGTCCAGGCCAAGCTGGAGGTGGCAAACCCGCGGCATCTGGGTGACGGCCTGCAGCGGCTCCACACCCACCTTCGCCACTGGCTCGGACACTGGCCCCCGGCGCCGGGCGAGGTGGCCGTGGTCGGGTCGCCGCTTCGGGTCGGTCCGGGTTGGGACGGTCGGACACGGCCCTTCTTCGGCGTCGCCAGTCCGGAGGGGGTGGTCCTGTCCGTGCCGCCCGGCGCCGAGCCGGCGGTGGAGGCGCTGGGCCTGACCCGCGACCGAGTGCTGTCCGAGGACGGCGCCGGGCTGAGTGACAGCCTGACGCGCGCGGTGGGGCAGGGACGGGGACGGTTGGGGCGGGGGTGCTTTCGATGGACCGTGGGTCCCGCGGAACTGGACGACGCGGGGGACTGGGTCTCGAAGAGGGACTCTCGGGTGCCGCCCTGGCTGCTTCCGTTCAATGGCGACGTCCTCATCGCCTGGGACGACGCTGGGAATTACGGCGCGGGTGTCGGTCGCAAGCAGCATGACCGGTGGGGCCACGAGCTGGCCGTGGTGACCGAGGAGGCGCTGCGGGGTCGCGGGATCGCCCGTCGCCTGGTGGCGCAGGCGGGCCGGCGGGTCCTGGCCGAGGGAGCGGTGCCCACGTACCTGCACGATTTCGACAACGCCGCCTCGGCGCACGTCGCCGACGCCGCGGGCTTCCCGGACCGGGGCTGGCAGTTCCTCGCCCTCTGGCAGGGACGGGACAGCTAGCCCGGCTCGGCGGGCTCCTCGGCCCGGCGGGGCCCGGCGCGACTCGCGGCGGGTGCTTGCCCGGGGCCGACCACATCGATGAGCGTCGTCAGCACCACTCGGCGCCTCTTGTGGGACGCCTCGTACAGGAGCATCTCGGACAGGACGGCGTCGGGCAGAGCGCCCGAGGCGACCAGCCTGGCCACCTCTCTGCCCGGCATCTCGTCGTATCCGTCGATCGGCGGCCGCGGCGCGGCCTCGGCCGGCGGTGTGGGCTCGGCTGGCGCGGCGGGGCTCCGGCGGACGCGACTGGCGAGAACGGACTCGACGGGTATGCCGCGGGCCACGGCGATGCGCCGGGCGGAGGCGTTGCCGGCGAACAGGGCCAGCGCACCTGCGGCCGCTGCGCCGAGCGAGACCTCGAGCAACGTCGGGTTGCCCTGGGCGGCGCCGAAAATGAGGAGCCCGAAGGCGGCGGCGAGGAGGACGACGCTGGTGATGATCACGTCACGGTCCTCGCTAGCCGCAGTAGTAGGTGGGGTCGGTCTTCCAGGTGGCGCCACTGCCAGACTGCACCGCTCGCGACACGTAGCCGCAGTTGGTGCCGATGTGGGCGTTCGGATTGTTGGGCGGGTCCGCCCAGTTCACCTTCAGGCCCATGCCGGTGTCGAACTTGAACTGGTTGGCCAGCTGGATCACGTGTTGCCGTGTCAGGTAGGGCGGTGTCGCGGCCGCCTGAGCCAGTATGAGAGACCCAATCTCCGCGGACGCGTAGTAGTTCTCGGAGATAATCGAGGTCTTGTCCACATTGGACGCGTACTTGGACATGAGCGAGTTGTACAGATCCATCCCGGAGTTGGGATCGTGATTGGAGTAACTGTTGGGGTTGAGGAAGATGGTGCCGGTCACGATGCCGCCACCGGCAGTCGCGCACAAGCTCCCGCATTGCTGCATCTCCACCTGGATTCCGCTCCCCCCGGACCAGCCCCGAAGGCTGCCGCCGAGCCCGCTACCCGGGTAGTAGTTCTGGCTCTGAGCCGCCTGCACGCACAGGAGGAAGTTGGTCGACGGCAGAGGAAGCTGGAGGAAGTCGGGGTTCGCGTTCCTGATCTGGAGCATGTGGCTGTTGCAATCGCTCTCCGACGTGGTCATGACCTGGTAGGTCACGCTGACGCCGTACGGTCGGTAGGCGTTGTTCTCGTACTCCTCGATCGGGCCCGGGTCCTGGCCCGGCAGCGGCGAGATGATCGCCCCGATGTGTTTGACGTTCGGGTAGAGGGTGTGGACGACCTTGGCCTCCAGGTTCGCCCCCACCTGGGTATTGGGCGTCGGCGCCGTCGGCCAGATCATGGGGCTCTGGTAGCTGATCGGGTTGAGGCCCAGATCGCCGACGAGCGGAACACTGTGCTGGACGAGATAGGGGTTGGCTCCCTGGGGCGCGGGCATGCCCCCGATGGAAAACACGTGGTCCTGCTCGATGAGCTTCTGGGTCAGGATGGCGTCCTGGCTGGGGTCGGCGCCATGGTCGTCGTAGTAGATGAGTTTCTCCTGGCGCAGGTGGTGGGCCGGCGCGTAGACAGCGTTGTAGTAGCTCAGCCAGGCCTGGGCCGCCTGAAGCCCCTGCTCGCCGTAGATGCCGAGTGGGCCCGAGAGGACAGTGATGCCGCCCACCAGGATCTGGTTGCAGGTGACCCCGATGTCGGGGTTGTTGCCGGGGCAGTTTCCTCCGGTGGTGTTGGCCCCGGTCGCGCCGCCCCCCGTCTTGGCTCCGGTCCCGCCGCCTCCACCGCTAGCACCGCCAGCAGCTCCGCCGGCGGCGACGTTGGAGCCGTTGGCCCCGTTCGTGGCCCCGGTCGATCCGCCGCTTCCCCCCTGCACCCCGTTGTCCCCGGAGCTGGACCCGGAGGAGCCGTTGGCGGACAGGCTGCTCTGATGGTGGGCGCGGTTGTTGGCTTCGACGGTCGAGATGAACGCGAGGCCAACGATGAGCGCCAGCGACAGCCCGGCTGCGACCAACTTGGGTCCGCCGCCCCGCATGATTAGCTTGAGGCCTTCGCTCAGGTCGCTCGTTCCCTTGCCCGGCGTCATGGGCGTGGTCACATCAAACCTCCGTTCACGGCCGCGCCCGTATTGCTCGGGACACGGTCACACCACCCCTGATTGGCGAACTGCCGGCGGCGCGTGGACTCCCGCACCGGCTCCTCGCTCCCGCGACGATGTGCTTCCACGAACGATCACGCCCCTGCCGTCGCCCCAGCGAGGAACACCGACCGGAGCAGGTCGTCCCGCTCCAGCAGCTCCTGGCTGGGGCCGTCGAAGCGAATCTGGCCCTTCTCGAGGAAGTACGCGTGGTCGGTCACCGACAGGGCCAGGTTGGCGTGCTGCTCGACGAGGATGAAGGCGACGCCCTCCTCGTTCAGCTGGTGAAGGACGTCGACGAGGCCCTGGACGATGGTCGGAGCAAGTCCCAGGGAGAGCTCGTCGATCATCATGAGCTTGGGTTCGAGCACGAACGCCCGACCCAGGGCCAGCATCTGACCTTCGCCCCCAGACAGCGTCCCCGCGAGCTGTTTCCTGCGCTCGCCAAGGCGCGGGAAGACCTCGCAGACCCGGGCGATGTTGCGCTTCACTCTCGCCCGGTCTCGGCGAATCGTGTGGGCACCCATCTCCAGGTTCTCGAGCACGGTGAGGTTGGGCAGGAGGCCGCGACCGCCTGGTACCTGGGTGATGCCGCGGCGAACGGTCTGCTCGGGAGCCCAGCGAGAGATGTCCTCGCCCTCGAAGGTGACCCTGCCGCCCCACGGATGCATGAGCCCCGACACGACCTTCAGGATCGTCGACTTGCCGGCGCCGTTGGTGCCGAGCAGGGCGATGATCTCGCCCGGCTGGACCGCGAGTTCGACGCTGCGCAGCACCTGCACGGCCCCGTAGCCGGCGTCGACGCCCTGAAGCTTGAGCAACGGGGGCGGACCCAAGTCTGGCCCGGCCTCCTCGTTGAACTCGTCCTCGGGGAACGGTTCTTCGACAGTCGCCCGGTCAGGCACTGCTGCCTACCACGGTCCCGTACCGCGACGTGCCCAGATAGCTCTCGATGACCGCGGGGTCGGCCTGCACCTCGTCGGGTGCCCCCGAGGCGATGACGGTGCCAGCGGCCATGGCGTAGATCCGGTCGGAGAGCTGCATGATCAGCGGCATGTCATGCTCGATGATGAGGATCGTCGACCCCGTCGCGGTCCGCACGTCACGCAGAAGCGGGAGGAGCTGCTCGGTCTCCTTCTGGCTGATCCCTGAGCTGGGCTCGTCGAGCAGGAGGAACTTGGGCTTGAGGGCCATGATCGCCGCCAGCTCGACCAGCCGCAGCGTGCCGTAGCTGAGCTCGGCGCAGAACTTGTTCTCGTACGCCTGCAACCCCATCATGCGGCAGAGATCGGTGGTGGTGTCGATCACGCGCCCCTCATCCGCCGCTGAGCGCTTGGTACCGAGCCCCGCCGACATGGGTCCGGTGGTCATCCACCGGTGCTGGGCAATCCGGAGCGCGTCGAACACGCTCAGGTTCTGGAACATGCGGCAGCTCTGGAATGTCCGGCCGATGCCCAGCCACGCCCGGCGGTGTGGCGGCTCGCCGAGGAGGTCGAGGACGCGACCGGGCTCGGCGCCCTCGGCGCCCTCCGGCACCCGGTAGTACACATGGCCTCGGTCGGGACGGTAGAAGCCCGAGATGCACTCGAAGAGGGTCGTCTTACCGGCGCCGTTGGGTCCGATGAGACCGACGATCTCTCCCTCGTGGACGCTCAGGGAGATGTTGTCCAGGGCGACCAGCCCGCCGAAGCGCAGGGTGACATCGAGCACCTCGAGGACTACGTCGGCGCCGTGGGCCGGGCGTGGCAGCTCGCCAGTAGCGAGTGTCACGTCGACTTCGTCATCACCAGTGAGGTCCAAGCCCTCGTCGAGGTGCTCGGCGGGCGGGTAGTCGCGGGTCGGCGGCCGGCGCCAGGGACTCCGCCTGAGACCGCCGAGCGCCGGGAGCCTTGAAAGCGACGGCAACCGGCTCATGTCGCCTCGTCCTCGTCGGTCGGCAGCCGTGTCGGTGGCGGCGGTCGTCTCGAGGCTCGCAGCGGTCGCGGCGCACGATCGGCCGGCTCCGTCGGCGGACGGGGTCGAAGCGGGCGCTCTCTGGCGGTCGCCGGCATCACCTGGCGGGGTTGCGGACCGGTCGCCTCCGCCGAGCTCGTCGGACGTCGAGCGTGCGCCGCCTTCGACCAGAGCGCTTCTTCGTGGGTTGCCGCCTCGTGGGTCTCCTCTTCGCGAGAGGACCCGGTGGTCGAGGCCCGCGCCGGCAGGGTGGCGGTGGCAGCACGAGTAGCGGATGACGCCAGAGGGCGTGTCGCAGCAGGTCCAGCCGTTGCGGCTACGGGTACACGCCCTGACTGGTCACCCCCGTTGCCGCTCGTCGGCGCGGCCGCAGCGGTCGGCGCTGGTGAGAACTCGTCGGCAGTGAGGATCTGGGCCGTCTCGTCGTCGGGCCGGAACAGCCGCTTCATGAAGCCTGCCAGCCCGCTCGGGTAGCTGTACACGGTCAGCACGAGCAGGACGCCCTGGAGGATCAGGACAGTCTGGTTGACACCGTTGATGGGTGTGGCCGTGATCTGGGGCAGGACCGCGAACAGGAACCCGACCAGCACCGCCCCAAACAGCTCGGCGATGCCGGTGAGGATCCCGTAGCCGATAAAGGTCACCCCCGTGATGAACAGGAACTCGGTGGGATCCATGTTCACGTACAGGTACGCGAACACTGCGCCGGCTGCGGCCGCGACGCCGCCGCCGATACAGAAGGCGAGCAGCTTGTACGCCGTGGGGTTGATGCCGAAGGCGATCGCCGTGGGCTCGGAGTCGCGGATGGCGAGAAAGGCGCGGGCCGTGCGGCTGCGTCGCAGGTTGTAGGCGACGAAGAAGCACGCCAGGGCGACCGCCAGGCCCATGTAGAACACCTCGGAGGTGAAGGAGAAGGGACGGTGGGCGGTGCTTCCGGCCGTCGATCCCAGGATGCTGTTGTGATTCTCCAGAGCGTTCGAGAGGAACAGGTCGGTGTCAAGAGCGACCGCGAAGGCCAGTGTCACGAGGGCCAGGAAGAATCCCCGGAGGCGCAGCGAGGGGATGCCGATGAGCAGCGAGAACGGCACCGAGACGAGAACTGTCAGCGGCACCACCAGCCAGAACGGCAGATGGGCGGTGCCCTGGAGGATGGCCGCGGTGTAGGCCCCTACGCCGACAAAGGCATACTGGGCCAGCGAGACCTGTCCGGCCCAGCCTGTGAGGATAACGACCGACAGCCCGACTAGAGCGAAGATGATCCCGCTGGCGAGCACGGTGGACCAGTAGCCGCTCGTGAAGATGGGGATGATCATGACGGCGGCCATCCCGCCGATACCGAGCACCCAGCGAGCCGTCTTCCAATCCTGCAGGATCAGCCACAAGGCCGGCCCCTTTCGCAGCCAGGCCCGTATCCGGTCCTCGGCCGGAGCCTGGCCGCCGAAGGCCACCCCGGCACCGCCTACCCCGGACTCTTCGTCGACTCGGATCCCGGAGAAGATCCATCTGGGCCGCAGCATGAGCAGGACAACGAGCACCAGGAAGGCGACCACGTCCTGCAGGGGCGGCAGGCTCGAGAGCTTGCCGAGCGGGGAGGCGATGACCAACTGCTCGACAACTCCGAGGACCAGCCCGCCGGCGAGGGTGCCGACCAGGCTGCGGAACCCGCCGAACAAGCTGGCGATGAAGCCGAAGACGATGAGGTTGGTGAGCACCCCGAGGTCGAGGCCGATCAGAGGCGTGATCAGGATCCCGGCGATCCCGGCCAGCATCGACCCGAGGATCCAGGACACCCGGCTCACCGTGTTGGCGTTGATCCCGAGCAGCTGGCTCACCTGCCGGTCGTCGGCCACGGCCCGGATCGCGACGCCCAGATGGGTGCGTCGGAAGAAGGCGGCGACGGCGACGGTCAGGACGAGCGTCACCGCGATGATCATCAGCTGCTCGTTGTTGAAGTTGAACCCGGCGACGATATGGGTCGTGCTCTTGTCGAGCGGGATCAGCGGGTGCACGTTCGTCGAGTATCCGCTGAAGGTGTTGTAGTCGAGTCCCTCCAGGACGGCGAGGATGCCGAACGAGACGATCATTAGCGATACCGTCGTGGCCCGGGCGAAGGGCCGCATGATGCGAGCCACGATCAGGCCCAGCCCGGCGGCAACTCCCATGGCCACGACGAAGGCGGCCCACGCTGGCAGCGCCGGCGGCTGGAACGAGAAGTGGGCCCAGCTGTGGCCGCCGAGGAACGGGATCTGGAAGTAGAAACCGCTGTGCTCGCGCACGGCGAGACGGACGCCGCTACCGCCCCAGACCTTGTAGAACACGAACGCCACGGTGGTGCCGATGGCCCCCTGGGCAAAGTTGGGCACGCGTGTGGCCTTGTAGACGACGGTGAGGCCCAGGCCGTAGAGGGCATAGATGCTCCCCACCACGATCCCGATGAAGACGAAGTTCACGTAGTACACGTGCGTGCGCCTCCCACGGCTTCCCAGGCTTGACCCCAGACCTCCAGCTCAGGTGCTCCTATCTCGCTGGACGGCGACCCTCCAGCCGGGTCGCTGTCGGCGTGACGGCGGTCACTCTAGACCACCCAGTCAATTCGAGCTAGGACGTACTAGTACCTTCCAGACAAAGGGGTCTATGCTGCGCGCCAAGAAGAGAGCACGAAGCGAGATGGTGCCCGTCGCGCACGCCGGCGACGGGCGGGCGACCGGGGGGCGCTGGGGCACGGCGTGAGGAAGGGATGGTCATGGGGAGCCGGGGGAAGGTGAGCCGCGGACGGGGTGGCCGGGCTCGGTCTGCTGTCAGCCGACTGGTGGTGGCCGTGGCGGCCGCCGGTCTGACGAGCCCGTTCGGTATCGGGGGGGCGAGCAAGGTAGCCGCCGATGCCGCTGCCCCCGCCACCAACACCAATCCGAGCATTTTCGCCAGCTCGTTCTCCGCCCAGGCCCTCGTGCCGACCACGGAGGCCACACTGCAGTTGGACGACTCGTACTCCTGGGTGCACGGCTTTTTCAACAAGGGCCAGCCCGATCTGCCCGTCAACGCGGCCGAGTACTCTGAGATCTTCGATCCCGGGTTCCTGGGCGGCGCCGTGCTCTTCGCCGCCGCGACCGACCCCACCCCCCTCTCCGACCCGAACAACTTCCCTGGTTACGCCTTCGCCTCGTATCCGGTCCCGCAGAACCAGCAGAGCATCCAGAAGTGTGTGAGCCCGACAAGCAAGGTTGCCGCGCCCTGCACGGCGGCATCCCCCGACCAGGCTGTGTCGACGATCGACCCGACCGCGCCGAAGGGGACCTCGTTCGTCACCGCGACGGGTCCCGGCGGTGGTAGCAGCCCAAGCGGTGTGTTCACCGGCGCCAGCAACCAGTCGATCCAGAACGCCTCGCTGGTGGAGGACGCGTCTGCCGCCGGCCACAACGTGACGTTCGCCCTCCCGGGGGGCCAGACGCTGGAGCTGGCGGGCTTCAAGGCCCTCGCCACCGCCAAGGCCAACGCCCAGGGCGTGGTGGGCGGCACCGCCACCTGCACGGTGGGCAGCATCACCGCCTTGGGTCAGACGATCACGGCTGGGCCTGGCGGGCAGCTGGACCTGTCCAAGGTCGAGCCGCTGCTGGCCCAGCTCGGCCAGGTCACCGGTCAGAAGATCTCGATGATTGCCGCCCCCAAGCCGGCGATCTCGCCCGGTGACCACAAGATCGAGAGCACCTGCTCGGGCCCGACGTTGACAATCGGGAACCCGCTGCCCGGGCCGCTCGGGACGCTCAACGTCGGTCAGAGCTTCATCCTCGGGACCGCCGACGTGACTGTTGGCGCCAGCCAGCCGCTCGGGGGAGGCGATCTTGGCTCCGTGCTTTCCTCCGGCAGCACGGTCGCGCCGGGTGGCGGGACGGTTGACACGAACTCTCCGGACGCGCCGGCGGCGACGGGGTCCGACACCTCGGCAGGAGGAGCGTCGCCCTCGGTCGACTCAGGTGGGTTGGCCGCTGCCGGATCGCCTGCCCTTGGCACGTCCGCCGGGCCCAGCACTCTGGCCCCACCTGGTGGTTCGGCGGCCGGTACCCCGTCGGCTCAGGGTGCGTCGGGGGGCGGAGGCTCTACGCCGCTGCAGTACCGCCCGGCGTCGTCCAACACGCCGTCCCAGGGTTGGCTGACGTTCCTCCTCACCATCCTGTCGGGGCTGGTGATCTTGGGGACGGCGTTCGGGGTTGGTGGGACGATCAGCCGGATGGCTCGTGCGTGGCGCGAGTCCGTCTCGCCTCTCGGCTGACCGAGCGGCTCCTGGCGGTTCAGCGGTTGCGGACCGATTCGAGCTGGCGGACCTCGAAGTTGCGGATGACGCCCTGGGTCCGCAGGGCGGCAAGATCCCCGTTGGCGCCGGCCAGCGACCAGGTGGCGGTCCATACCTCGACGACCGTCACGTCGTAGCGGCCGACGTCGTCCCAAGCGTGGGTGATCTGGCCGTCGGGCCAGGGGGCACCGGCGGTGTCGTACGGGCCCTGCGAGCCGGTGCCGTCTCCCCAGTCGACGAGGAACGTCCCGCGGGCAGCGATGGTGAGCGGGCCCAGAGGAGTCGGGTTCGAGAACTGACGGGTGGTGGCGCCGTGGGTCTCGAGGTAGCCGAGCTTGCCGGCGAGGGCGTAGCCCGGCGCGATGGTGGGCGCCGGACGGCCCAGCAGGTCGGCGCCGTGCACCGCCCACACGGATGCGGCCAGCGCAGCCGGCGGCAGGGCCGGCGCCGCAGGGGCGCCTGGGGCGCCCGCCTCCGGTGGCGCACCGGG
Organism: Acidimicrobiales bacterium; assembly: GCA_036491125.1. Taxonomy (NCBI): domain Bacteria; kingdom Bacillati; phylum Actinomycetota; class Acidimicrobiia; order Acidimicrobiales; species Acidimicrobiales bacterium. The sequence continues at coordinate 18,964 of DASXCO010000154.1, forward strand.
GCAGAGCAGGTAGTTGCCGACCAGGGTCTGCCAGCGGTGCTCGTAGGCGTTGTTGATGCCCGTCGCGACATCCGGATTGCTCGTCGACCGGTCCTGCACCGTGATGCAGAACCCACCGGCGCCGTTGTCGGTCAGGTACGGCACTGCCGCCGGATAGATGGTCGGCGCCGGCCCGCTCGCGGCCACGACGTGCGGTGCCGCAGTTTGCGCTGCTGCGGCGGGGCGCTCCGGAGCGGCAGGCGCTCCAGCGCCCTGCGTTCCCCCGGAGACGGAGTAGTCAATAGACCCGCTGTTGTAGCCGTCTCGTACGGTGATTGCTTGAGCTGCCACTTGATCTGGCAACTCAGCGACTGCGACTACGACCGCACATGTAATTCCGAGTATCACGCGCTTCACGGATGTGTGACGCAAGTATCCTCCGGCTGCGACTCGTCGGAGTTATGGCCCAGAAACGCTACGAGCCAGTTCGTGGCGTTGATGTGAGTAGGGTCATCTTGGGGTTGAGAACGGCGAAGCACGAAGTAGAACTGATGGGCCGGGGGAACTGAAGTGAGCAAGGCAGAGTAGTCACGGTTTGCGCCCACAAAGATGCAAGAGTTGGTGGCATAGACGAGTCGGATATTGGTGTCGCGAACGGGGCCCGGATTGGAGCGGTAATTCGGTAGCCCCTGATCCAGCTGATCTAGCAGAATCTGTGTTTGAGCTCCGAACTCATCAGCCGTGCTTACCGAACGAAACAGTCTTGCGGCTTCGGGCGTCAAGCTCCGCTGCTGAACCATCACGAGTGTCGCTTGGTTATTGATTGCCTCGATCGCGTCGAGCACGCGCTGGACGTACGCGGCGGTGATGGGGGAGGGGATGGCGTAGGGGTCGGCCGGGGTGGTCGAGGTTGAGGCGGCCTGGGGGACGGTGGCGCCTGGTCCGGCGCTGGCGGCGGGGCCTCCGCAGGCGGCGGCAAGGAC